>NZ_JAODZS010000020.1:0-90541 GCF_029835375.1 Morganella sp. GD04133
GAATAATCAGCGGTTTTTTTGTGTTTATTCAGCGGTTCAGCAGCCGTTTTTCTTCATCCCGCAGCCAGCGGGAGAATGTCCCGGCAACGGCGATAAACTGGATAATCCCGGTATCCGGCTCTTCGGTCTGTCCCAGCAGGAAGGTGATCGCGTGGCGTTTTTCCGGGTACAGTGCAATCGCTTTTCCGGCCATCTGCGGTAACGGCAGCGGGTACGTGCAGGTTTCATAATCATTCCACACCAGTGCGGTGGCACGCAGCAGACGCCGTGCGGTTTCCCGTTTTATCCGCCGGATTTCAGCCAGCGGCGGGCTTTTCTGTAACTGCATCAGGTTGGTGCGGACCAGCACCGGAAAGTCGCCGTTAATGCCGTGTATAATCTCACGGTTAAGTGTCACAACGGGCAGTTTCAGTGTCAGGTCATCACCCCAGACCGGCAGGCAAAAATGTGCCAGCCAGTAAGCCCAGACCGGCTGCTCTTCCGCAGAGGTCACTTCTGACAGCAGACCGGTATCAAACCCGATTTTTGACACACTGCTGTGACGCGCAGTCAGTGCTTTGTCCAGACTGCGGAGAATGGTTTTTTCCGCCGCACTGAGCGACCGGTGCAGCACCAGGGTCAGATCCAGATCAGAGCGGCCCGGGACAGCGCGGCCTTCCGCCACACTGCCATAGACATAGATGCTGTGCAGCACACCCGGCAGCGCCGTATACAGGGACTGTACGGCATCCTGTATGACAGCCTGAAATTCCGGCTGAAAAGTGTATTTATCTGTTTTCATTATCATCAACTCATTGCGACCCGGACGCCAAAGCCAATCAGGACGACGCCAAGGACTTTATCGATATACTTCTGAATTTTCGCCAATCCGCGGCGTACCGGATCACTCTGAATCAGCAGTACCAGTGATGGCCAGTAAACCACCGCCAGTCCCATTACAATAGCAGCATACCAGAGTTTTTCACCAAATCCGGAGTTGATATCCAGTACCTGGGTAAAAATAGCAAGGAAAAAGAGTGTGGCTTTCGGGTTCAGCAGGTTACAGAGAAATCCCTGCATAAAGGCTTTTTTAAAGGAGATACGCTGATGTGAGCCATCCCCGGTATCAAGGGTATGGCCGGCACGTGCCAGCAGGCTGTTGATCCCGATCCAGATAAGGTAAGCCGCGCCGGCATATTTGAGGATCATAAACAGCCACGGTGTGGTGGTGATGATCACCGCCAGCCCGGCCACGCAGTAGGTCATGTGAATAGCGATCGCGGACAGCACACCCAGTGCGGTCATCATGGCGGCGGCACGCTGGTAACGGGCTGCGTTTTTCACAATCAGAAAGAAATCCGGGCCCGGGGAGATCATACCGAGCGCAGCGATAGTGGTGACCATCAGAGTGGCATCATACATATGGTATATCCTTGCTGAAAAAGACCTGAATGCAGAGTAAAAGTATGACCCACCTTCAAGTGTGAAGACAAATAAATTATTTGTATTGATGAAACACTGAATTCTGTCGACGGCATTGAGTAGTTTACGTATAGTGACGGCAAAATTTCTCTCAGCCCTAAGGTGAAATGAATGAACATTAGCTTGATCGCTGCTTTAGCTATGGATCGGGTTATTGGCATGGAAAATGCGATGCCATGGACACTGCCGGAAGATCTGGCATGGTTTAAACGTAATACGGTAAATAAACCGGTGATCATGGGTCGCGTGACTTATGAATCTATCGGTCGTCCTCTGCCGGATCGCCTCAATATCGTGCTCAGCCGTACGCCGGGCAACGATGATCGCGTGGTCTGGGCTAAGTCTGTGGAAGAAGCACTGGCGATTGCACAGAAAGAAACAGACGGTGAGATCATGGTGATGGGCGGCGGTAAAGTCTACGGACAGTTCCTGCCGCTGGCGGATCGTTTATATCTGACGCACGTTGATGCTGAAGTCAGCGGGGATACTTACTTCCCGGACTATGAGCCGGATGAGTGGGACTCCACCTTTATGGAATATCATGATGCGGATGAAGCAAACTCGCACGGTTTCTGCTTTGAAATCTTAGAGCGCCGTAAGAGCTGATTAATCAGTTGATTCGTATTATTTCATAAATAATGTTAATACAAAAAAGCAGAGCCACCGGCTCTGCTTTTTCTTGTCTGTTGCCGGTGACTGCTCAGTCCTCATCCTCATCCCGCACCGCAAAAGATTCCTGCCAGAAATAGCAGCGATCTTCCCAGCGCAGCATGGTAAGCTGTCCGCCCCAGCAGCAGCCGGTATCCAGCGCATAAATACCGCGCGGCGTACCTTTGCCTTCCAGTGATGCCCAGTGACCAAAAGCCACGCTGTAACCTTCCGGCAGTTTTGACGGCAGGGCAAACCAGGGTTTCAGCGGTGCGGAAACCTGATCCGGTTTATCTTTGCAGACCATATCCAGTTGTCCGCCCGGGAAGCAGTAACGCATCCGGGTCAGGGCATTGGTGGAAAAGCGCAGACGTGCCAGGCCGGTCAGAGACGGGGACCAGTCATTCGGCAGGTCACCATACATAGCATTAATAAACAACGGATAGGTATCGCTGCTGAGAACCGCTTCCACTTCACGGGCACATATAATGGCGGTATCCAGATCCCACTGCGGGGTGATCCCGGCGTGTGCCATAATCAGCTTTTTCTCATGATCAACCTGCAGCATCGGCTGGCGGCGCAGCCAGTTGATCAGCTCATCCAGATCCGGTGCGCTGAGCAGTTTGTTCAGATGGTCGCGTGGTTTGTTACGGCTGATCCCCGCGTAGATCCCCAGCAGGTGAAGATCATGATTACCGAGTACCAGCCTGACGCAGTCACCCAGGCTTTTGACATAACGAAGGACATCAAGTGAATCCGGGCCGCGGGCGACCAGATCACCGGTCAGCCACAGGGTGTCAGCCTGCGGATCAAAATCAGCCTGAGCCAGTAATGCGCGAAGTTCACGGTAACAGCCGTGAACATCGCCGATAAGATAGGTTGCCATAGAGAATCAGTGAATAAAGGTTGGTATTGCGAGCCGGAAAACAGGGATCTCACTGATGAAATCCGCACCCTCGTGATCCACCATAGTGTAGTAACCTTCCATGGTGCCCAGCGGTGTTTCCAGAACTGTGCCGCTGGTATAACGATACTCTTCACCGGGCCGGATCACCGGCTGTTCACCGATGACACCTTCCCCCTGAACCTCGGTCTGGCGGCCTTCACTGTTGGTGATACGCCAGTAGCGGCTGATAAGCTGCACAGGATCACGACCCAGGTTACGGATAGAAACGGTATAGGCGAAAACATAGCGTTCCGCATCCGGTTCAGACTGACTTTCGATATAAACACTCTGAACCTGAATACAAATTCTCGGGTCGTTATTCATGATGAATCCCCTATGAGGCGGGATGTTCCGCCAGGTAATTGGCCATCAGACAGTATTGCGCAACACTGATATTTTCTGCACGGGTCGCCGGATCAATACCCAGTTCAGTCAGGGTTTCCGGACTGAACAGATCACCTAAGCTGTTGCGGATCGTTTTGCGGCGCTGGTTAAAGGCCTGCGTGGTCACCCGGCTGAGCAGCGCGACATCTTTCAGCACATACGGATTTTCGCGGTGCGGGATCAGGCGGACAACCGCTGAATCCACTTTCGGTGCCGGGCGGAATGCCGTCGGCGGCACATCCAGAACCGGTACGACCTGGCAGTAATACTGCGCCATAACACTCAGACGACCGTAGGTTTTGCTGCCCGGACCGGCAACCAGACGGTTAACCACTTCTTTTTGCAGCATAAAGTTCATATCACTGATTGCGTTAGTGAAGGTGAACAGATGGAACATCAGCGGCGTGGAGATATTGTACGGCAGGTTACCGAACACCCGCAGCGGCTGACCGCGCTCCTGTGCCAGCGCCGTGAAATCGACGGTCATGGCATCCTGCTGAATAATGGTCAGTTTGCTTTGTAAAAACGGATGGCTGGCCAGACGGGCAGCCAGATCACGGTCGATTTCAATGACCGTCATTTTGTCCATGCGATCGGCGACCGGCTCAGTCAGTGCAGCCAGTCCCGGCCCGATTTCGACAATCGCCTGACCGGGTTGCGGGTTAATCGACGCGACAATGCTGTCGATAATAAATTGATCGGTTAAGAAGTTCTGCCCGAAACGTTTACGGGCAAAATGCCCCTGATGGACTCGTGTATTCATTGACTGTTTTTAATCATTGTAATCGCTAAATTTAATGCGGTGATAAAACTACCCGCATCTGCTTTGCCGGTACCTGCCAGTTCCAGGGCTGTGCCGTGGTCAACAGAGGTCCGGATAAACGGCAGTCCCAGCGTGATATTCACGGCACGGCCGAATCCCTGATATTTTAGCACAGGAAGGCCCTGATCGTGATACATGGCGAGCACCGCATCCGCGCGTTCCAGGTATTTCGGCTGGAACAGGGTGTCTGCCGGGAGCGGACCTTCCAGGGAAATCCCCTGCGCCCGCAGTTCATTGAGTGCCGGGATAATGGTATCGATCTCTTCATGCCCCATATGGCCGCCTTCCCCCGCATGCGGGTTCAGACCACAAACGATGATATGGGGCTGCGCGATACCGAATTTGGTGCGCAGGTCATGATTGAGGATAGTGATCACTTCATGCAGGCAGGTGCGGTCAACGGCTGCCGGAACCTGTAAAATCGGCAGATGTGTGGTCGCCAGCGCCACCCGCATTTCTTCGGTCGCCAGCATCATCACCACACGCTTGCAGTGACTGCGGTCGGCGAAAAATTCGGTATGACCGATAAACGGGATCCCGGCATCGTTAATGATGCCTTTATGTACCGGGCCTGTAATCAAAGCACCAAACTCACCCTGTAAACAGCCGTCACAGGCGCGTGCCAGTGTTTCGGTCACATAGGCGGCATTTGCCACGTTAAGCTCACCGGCGACAGCCGGCGCTTTCAGTTCAACAGGCAGAATCGTCAGTGTGCCCGCGCGCTGCGGCTGACAGGCGGTATCCGGTGAATAAGGTTCAAGGGTGAGCGGCAGTGACAGCGCGTGTGCGCGTTGCTGCATCAGTTGCGGGTCGGCACAAACCACCAGTTTTACCGGCCAGTCGCGCTGTGCCAGCGCGACTGTCAGGTCAGGACCAACCCCGGTAGGTTCACCGGGGGTAATAACGACAGGTTTCAGCTTATTTGTTACTGCCATCTAAAATTTCCACGTAAGCGCCGGCGCGCTGTTCCTGCATCCAGCTCTGTAATTCTTCACTGAATTTACGGTTAAACAGCATACGGTAAGCGCGATCTTTCTGAGCCGCTTCGGTCTTATCCACGTTGCGGGTATCTTCAAGCTGGATCAGGTGCCAGCCGAAAGAGGAACGGACAGGCTGACTCAGTTCGCCTTTTTTCAGTTTCATCAGTGCGTCACGGAAAGCCGGGTCGTAGATATCAGGCATTGACCAGCCTAACTCACCACCGCGCAGGGCAGAGCCCGGGTCTTCTGAGAATTGTTTTGCCGCAGCATCAAACGTGGTTTTACCGCTTTTCACATCAGCGGCAATCTGCTGCAGTTTGCTGCGGGCCTGGTCATCGGTCATTACCGGTGACGGTTTGATCAGAATATGACGGGCTTTTACTTCTGTCACTGAAATTGGCTGACTGTTTCCGCGGACGTCATTCACGCGCAGAATATGGAAGCCGACACCGGAACGTACCGGCCCGACAATTTCTCCGCTTTTGGCGGACTGAAGACGCTCGGCAAACAGACCCGGCAGCTCCTGTAAACGGCTCCAGCCCATATTACCGCCTTTCAGTGCCTGCGGATCCGCAGAATAGGTGATCGCCAGTTTACCGAAATCGGCACCGTGCTGAAGTTCATTCATAATGGTGGTGACTTTTTCTTTCGCTGCATTCATCTGTTCTTCTGTCGGGTTTTCCGGCAGCGGGATCAGGATATGGCTGATGTTCAGTTCCGTATCCGCAGCGTTTTGTGTGCTGATAAGGTTTGCCAGAGACTCCACTTCCTGCGGCAGGATCACCACACGACGACGGACTTCGTTATTACGGACTTCCGCCATCATCATTTCTTTGCGGATATCGCTGCGGTATTTGTCATAGCTCATCCCGTCACGTTTCAGACGATCTTTCATCTGGGCAAGGGTCATGTTGTTCTGACGGGCGATATCTTCGATAGCGCCATCAACGGCCTGGTCAGGGATAGTGATCTGCATCTGTCCGGCCATCTGCATCACGATATTGTCCATGATAAGACGTTCAAGAATCTGCTGACGTAATGTTGCCTGATCCGGAATCTGCTGACCGGCATTGCGGGCATTCATGGCGACAGTCTGAAGCATATTATTGACATCACTCTCCAGAACCACACCGTTATTCACCACTGCCGCGACTTTGTCCAGTTGCTGCGGTGCTGCGAATGAGGCTGTGCTTGCCGTGAACATCAGGCCGAGAATGAGTGTTCTCCAGTTTTTCATAAGTATCCCATCATGTTTCGTATCGCCGTACCGCCGGTACGGCATGTGAAAATTGTGTCAGCTCAGGCGGTTAAAATGCCGGAACATACGGCAGAATACCACGCTCAAGCATTTTCTGGCTGCCCAGACTGTAATTGCTGCTCATGCCGCGTAATTCGATATTAAACGTCCATTTATTGTCGTATTCACTGGCATCATTTTTCCAGCCGATAATCTTACGCTCATAGCCAACGTTTGCCGCCCAGCAGCAGGTATTGTATTGCAGACCAACCAGCTGGCTGGCCGGCTGGCTCTCTTTGGTGTCATAGTAATACTGACCGACAAAGGCCCACTGCTCGGCAACCGGCCAGCTGGCCACGATACCGACCTGAGAGATACCTTGCTGGTTTGGCGGTGAAACGTATTTTTCACCATACCGGGTATGCTGACGCATCGCCTGAATATAGTCCCGGTCCACATAGCGGTAGTTCAGCTGAATCAGACGTTCGGCATCCTGACGGTATTCCAGAGTGGCGTTGGACATAGCAACACTGCCCAGGCGGCGGTCATACTGAATACCGCCTTTCAGGCCCCAGTTGTCGTTATAACGCCACATGGAATCACCCGCCCAGACCATCGAACCGGTTTCATCTTTCTCGTCCACAACGGTAGTTTTACCGGTACGCGGACGTTCAAAGTAGTAGATTTGACCCACAGAAACGTTAAATCGTTCAACTAATTCATCATCATAAATCCGGCTGGTCACCCCGGTGGTCACCTGGTTAGCGGATGCAATACGATCCAGACCACTGTACATACGGTCACGGAACAGGCCGCTGTAGCTGGACTGCATCAGCGTGGAGTCGAAGTTGTTGATATTGTCCTGGTCTTTATACGGGACATACAGGTACTGTGCGCGCGGTTCTAATGTCTGGGTAAAACTGTCATTAAAGAACATCGGCCGTTCGAAGGTCATCCTCGCGTCAGCTTTAAACTGCGGCAGCACCCGGGTAACATTTTTTTCCAGCGCGGCGTTCTTCGTTGTATCAGGAATATCCTGATCATAATGGGTAGCCATTAGCTTGGCTTCGGTATTGAAGCTGGCCCAGCCATTTGACAGCGGCATACTGAGCGTTGGCTCTGCATGCAGACGGATGGCATCCGGATTATTTCTGCCCACGCTGGTAAAACGGGCAGCCTGGCCATAGGCCCGGAAATCAAACACGCCGAGGTCATTTTTATAATAGTTGAGATCCAGCTGCGGCTCAGCGCGGTAGGATGTCGCATTATCATTGTTGGTCAGGATCTGGAACTGTTTAGAGGTTACAGTGGCGTTCCAGTTTGATTTTCGGATACCCACAGCCAGTTTCTGCGTGGCATAGCCATCCGTGGAGTTACCGTAAGCCGAGGTAAAATCAGAAAAATAGCGTGAGTCACTGACTTTGGTGTAGTCAGAAGAGAACCACCAGTCCTGTGCAAACGATCCGCTGTGACCCCAGTAGAATAACCAGCGGTCGTTGGATTCCCGTTTTGCCCATTCCGCATTACCGGCGGCTTCTTTGTCTTTTTTGTACTGCGAGTCATCCAGCAGGAAGTCAAAGGCCAGTGTGCCTCTGCCGAACTGTGTCAGATAACGGAATTCATTATCCATTTTCAGGCCGCGTTTACTGAAATAGTGCGGCGTGATAGTGGCATCATAATTCGGGGCGATATTCCAGTAATACGGCAGGGTAAATTCCAGGCCGGAGGATTTGGAATAGCTGCCGTTCGGGATCAGGAAACCGGAGCGGCGTTTATCACCGATCGGTAACTGGAGATACGGGCTGTAGAAGATCGGGACATTGGCGACACGGAAACGGGCGTTCCAGATTTCCGCAACCTGCTCATCCTGGTCAATAATGACTTCTGAGCCTTTGACGCTCCAGCTGTCATTACCCGGCAGACAGGAGGTGAATACCCCGTTCTCAAGGATGGTATAACGGTTTTCGCCGCGAAGCTTCATTTTGTCGGCATCACCGCGGCCCTGGCGACCGACCATCTGGTAATCGCCTTTCTCAACATCGGCATCATTGTTGTTGAGATTCAGCCACGCTTTCGGCCCTTTCAGACGGATTTGCGGATCAGAATAGCGGACATCACCGGTTGCTGTCGCAATACGGACAGGATTGGTCTCTTCACCGCTCTGAGTGACTTCCACTTCATCCGCTTTCAGGTTCTGGTTACCTGAACGGATATCCACACCACCGTCATATTTTACCGCGTGCGGATATTCGCCTGACATACCTTGTGCGGTGATATTGACCGGAAAATCACCGGGTTTTCCGTCAACAACCGGCTCGTCATACACCGGAACACCCAGCATACACTGCTCGGCAAGTGTGGCGGCTTGTGCAGCCTGACTGTATAGCGCTGTCCAGATAATGGTGGCCAGCAGGGTTGGATAACTCTTCTTCATAAGTATGTCTGCAATTCCGTCCTCGGTAGCACATTGCCCGAACGCCAGGAGCCTAATTTACACGAAAAAAAAGCGTGCGTGAAACAGGTTCACGTATCCAAATGGCGTTAGGCATCGTACAGAATGGGTAGTATGATAATGCAAAATTGCGCCAAGGGCATTGTTGAATTGAGGAGTATATGCACTATTTGGGAAAAATCATCGGAATTTTATTAGGCATGGCATCCGGAGCCGGTTTTTGGGGTATTTTTCTCGGCTTTCTTATTGGTCATGCGATTGATAAAGTCCGCAGTCAGCAATTGGGTGGCTCATTCAGCAACAATCAGTCCAGACAGGCACTTTTTTTCAGCACGACCTTTCAGATTCTGGGGCATCTGACCAAATCAAAAGGCCGGGTAACGGAATCAGATATTTATCTGGCCACCGCGCTGATGGATCGCATGCAGTTACACGGCAGTGCGCGGACACAGGCTCAGAACGCGTTCCGTGAAGGTAAAGCCGCCGGTTTCCCGCTGCGGGATGCCCTGCGTCAGTTACGCAGAGCCTGTTACGGGCGGGCGGATTTGCTGCGTATGTTTCTGGAAATTCAGATCCAGGCGGCGTTCGGTGACGGAGAGCTGCATCCGAACGAGCGCCAGGTGCTCCTGGTGATCGCCGAAGAACTGGGGATCCCGCGTCATCAGTTTGAAAATGTACTGGCAATGATGCAGGCGCAAATGCACGGCGGGGCACAGAGCGGTAACTGGCAGCAGCAGTCTCAGCAGGGGTACTACCGCGACCAGAGTGCTGATCTTGCCGCGGCTTACCGGGTGCTGGGTGTGAAAGAAAGTGACGACAGTACTGCCATCAAACGCGCCTACCGCAAGCTGATGAGTGAACATCATCCGGATAAACTGGTGGCGAAAGGGTTACCGCCGGAAATGATGGAACTGGCAAAAGAGAAAGCGCAATCAATCCAGGCAGCATATGATCTCATTAAAAAAGAGAAAGGCTTTAAATAATCCCGTTTAATACCGTTTTGAAGGTGTAAAACGTGTTGCCGGGAAAGTGCAGGGCGGATCATATTCTTTTCATATCATTGCTATAAAATATAAATGCAGTTGAAAAATTACGTAAATATTTTATTAAATATGTTAAGGATATGATCCATGGCCAATACCCGTGTTCTTATCGGAGTAGCGGGATTAGCACTTTGCCTGATTCTTGCCTCAATGAATTCGGTGACCGTGTTAATCCACTAAAAATCTGATTTACAAGTAAAATGCATCGGCTCACCGTTTGCCGGATGTGTGACAGACAGCGCCTCTGCATGAAGCTGCAGCCGGGGCGCTGCGGCTCTTGCTTCATCATGTGCATAAAAACGATCACCTAAAATCGGGTGTCCCAGTGCCAGCATATGCACCCGCAACTGATGTGAGCGTCCGGTAACCGGGAACAGCCTTACCCGCGTGGCATTTTCCTCATATTCCAGCACCTCATAACCTGTCTGAGCCGGTTTGCCGGTTTCAAAACACACTTTCTGTTTCGGCCGGTTCGGCCAGTCACAAATCAGCGGTAAATCCACCATGCCGGTTTCCGGCTCCAGCCGTCCCCAGATACGGGCAATATAGGTTTTTTTCGGTTCCCGTTCGCGGAACTGCCGTTTAAGTTCCCGCTCGGCAGCTTTGGTCAGCGCAACCACAATAATACCGCTGGTCGCCATATCCAGACGATGAACAGATTCTGCGGCAGGATAATCCCGCTGAATGCGTGTCATCACACTGTCTTTATGTTCGGGCGCACGGCCGGGAACGGAAAGCAGTCCGCTTGGTTTATTCACCACAATGATGCTTTCATCCTGCCAGAGGATATTCAGCCAGGGATCGGTAGGCGGGTTATAGGGTTCCATTAGCATGGGATCACCAAATCAGAGACCCGGCAGAGATTTTCTGCCGGGATACAGGTTACTGATGCGAAACGACAATCAGCCGGATAGCATCCAGGCGCCAGTTGGCATCATCCAGATGTGACAGGATTTGCTGACGTTCTTCTTCAATAGCGTCAAGTTCATCATCACGGATATTCGGGTTAACCGATTTCAGTGCCAGCAGGCGGTCGTGCTCCAGAGTAAGGTGCTGAGCCGCCATTGCTTTCGCAGCGGTAATCAGTTCACGGGCCTGACCGGCGACAACGTCTTCGGACAGACGCAGCACCTGATGCACTTCATTTTGCACCGCATTGACAAACTTGCTGCCGGTATGACGGTTCACGGCATTCAGCTGGCGGTTAAAGCTTTCAAACTCCACCTGAGACGCCAGATTATTGCCTTTCACATCCATCAGCAGGCGCACCGGTGTCGGCGGCAGGAAGCGGGTCAGCTGCAGATTTTTCGGCGCCTGGGCTTCCACCACATAAATCAGCTCGGTCAGCAGTGTGCCGACCGGCAGGGCTTTGTTCTTCAGTACGGAGACCGCGCAGCTGCCGGTATCACCGGACAGGATCAGATCCAGACCGTTGCGGATAATCGGGTGTTCCCAGCTGATAAACTGGGTGTCCTCGCGGGACAGCGCCTGCTCACGTTTAAAGGTGATGGTACAGCCATCCTCCGGCAGACCCGGAAAATCCGGCACCAGCATATGGTCAGACGGGGTCAGGGCGATCATGTTGTCGCTGCGGTCATCCTGATTGATACCGACAATATCGAACAGATTCAGGGCAAAGGTGACCAGTTCGGTATCTTCATCCTGACCTGCAATTTCAGCAGCCAGCTCATTACCGGCTTCGCCGCCGTTGGAATGCATTTCCAGCAGGCGGTCACGGCCTTGTTCCAGCTGTTGTTTCAGGACATCATGGGTCTTCCGGCATTCGGCGATAAACTCATCAAAACCACTGAGATCCGCCGGATTCGCCATCAGGTTAATCAGTCTGTCGTAATAGCGGTCATAGATGGTGCGGCCGGTCGGACAGGTATATTCAAAGGCTTCCAGACCTTCGTGGAACCAGCGCAGCAGTACCGCCTGTGCGGTATTTTCCAGATACGGGATGCTTATCTGAATATCACGTTTCTGACCGATACGGTCGAGACGCCCGATACGCTGCTCCAGCAGATCCGGGTTGAACGGCAGATCGAACATCACCAGCTGATTGGCAAACTGGAAGTTACGGCCTTCTGATCCGATTTCGGAACAGAGCAGCACCTGTGCGCCTTCCTCTTCGGAAGCAAAGTAGGCCGCCGCCCGGTCGCGTTCCAGCAGGGACATATTTTCATGAAAAACCGCCGCGTGGATACCTTCGCGCTCGCGCAGAACCTGTTCCAGCTGCAGAGCGGTTGCGGCCTGGGCGCAGATCACCAGCACTTTTTCATTGCGGTTTGCCAGCAGGAAGCCGAGCAGCCATTCAACACGCGGGTCGAAGTTCCACCAGGTGGCGTTTTCGCCTTCAAATTCCTGATAAATCTGCTCCGGATAGAGCATCTCACGGGCTTTGATTTCGGTGGTTTTTTTACTGCCCATGATCCCGGCGACTTTAATCGCGGTCTGATACTGTGCCGGCAGCGGCATTTTAATCGCTTTCAGTTCGCGGCGCGGGAAGCCTTTCACGCCGTTACGGGTGTTACGGAACAGCAGGCGGCTGGTACCGTGTCTGTCCATCAGCATGCTGATAAGCTCACGGCGGGCATTCTCGCCGTCTTCGCTGTCGGTATTGGCGGCTTTCAGCAGCGGCTCAATATCCTGTTCGGCGATCAGATCATGAATGGCATTCTGCTGATCTTTGGTCAGCGGTGCGCGGTCGAGCAGCAGGGTAACAGCATCAGCAACCGGCTGATATTTCTGCTGTTCGGCAACAAAAGTTTCAAAATCATGGAAACGGTTCGGATCCAGCAGGCGCAGGCGCGCAAAATGGCTCTCCATACCCAGCTGTTCCGGGGTGGCGGTCAGCAGCAGGACTGACGGGATGCTCTCTGCCAGGGTTTCAATCACCTGGTATTCACGGCTTGGCGCGTCTTCACTCCAGACCAGATGGTGTGCTTCATCCACCACCAGCATATCCCAGCCGGCTTCCGCCAGGTGTTCAAAACGCGGCTTGCTCTTGCGGACAAAATCCAGCGAGCATAATACCAGCTGTTCAGTATCAAACGGGTTGTCACTCTCGTGCTGTGCCTCGGTGTAACGGCTGTCATCGAACAGGGAAAAACGCAGATTGAAGCGGCGCAGCATTTCCACCAGCCATTGATACTGAAGGCTTTCCGGCACAATAACCAGCACACGCTCGGCGCGTCCGGCCATTAACTGCTGGTGGATAATCATCCCGGCTTCGATGGTTTTCCCCAGACCGACTTCGTCCGCCAGCAAAACACGCGGCGCGTGGCGTTTGCCGACTTCATTGGCGATAAACAGCTGATGCGGGATCAGACTGGCGCGGATGCCGCGCAGGCCGCTGGTGGCACGGCGGTATTCTTCACTCAGGAATTTGCGGGCGCGGTAGCGCAGCGCAAAGCGATCCATGCGGTCAATCTGACCGGCAAACAGGCGATCCTGAGGTTTATTAAACGTCAGTTTGCTGTCGAGAAACACTTCGCGCAGGCGGACATTATCTTCACCGGTATCGGTGCGTTGCCCGATATAGGTTAACAATCCGTCGCTCTCTTCAACGGCGGTCACACTGAGCTGCCAGCCTTCGTGACTGGTAACGGTATCCCCTTCGTTGAACATCACACGGGTGATAGGGGCATCGGCTGCGGCATAGAGACGGTTTTCACCGGTAGCAGGGAAAAGAAGGGTGATCATCCGGGCGTCGACAGATACAACTGTACCTAATCCCAGCTCGCTTTCAGTATCGCTTATCCAGCGTTGACCAAGAGTAAACGGCATATTTTTGGCTCGATTCTGTTATTCAGGGCTAATTAGACAAATGCTGTGGACATCATTACCGGTGATACAAAAACGGTATTGTATTCACCGGGAAAAAACACCGTCAGTCAGAACGACAGCATCAGCTGCGTCACTCTGTGCCGGTGATAAAAGCAGTAAAGGGGCGCTATGTTAATCCATAAGATCCGCAGCGTCACCTGTAAAATGGCAAAATTAAAATGGCATCAATAATTGCCCGGTTAACAACGTGGTGAAGTCATCCTCCAGGAAGGGCAGAATGGCATCGGCTATCGGCATCAGTTGCTTATTAATGTAATGTTCGTAGTCCGGCGGTGCCGTCAGAATTTCCAGCGGCTGCGGCCCGGCGCGGGTAATAATATAGCTTATTCCGGCGCCGCGCTGGTACTGCGGCGGACGATTCATGCGGACATTGTACTCATCCGCCATTCTGGCCGCTTTGACATGAGGCGGCACATTACGCTGATAATCCGCCAGCGGCCGGCGCAGGCGCTTACGGTATACCAGCCTGTCATCGTAGCGTCCGGTGAGGGTGTCGCGGACATAATCGCGGATAAACTGCTGATACGGCATTTTATCGAAAATCAGCCGGTACAGGGTTTGCTGGAAATGCTGTGCCAGCGGTGTCCAGTCACTGCGGACCGTTTCCAGCCCGCGAAAAACCATGTTATCTCCGGAAAGCCCTGCATACCGTTTTTTGCTGCCGAGATCGGTTCCGCGGATTGTCGGCATCAGAAAACGCCGGTAGTGGGTTTCATACTCAATTTCCAGGGCGGAAGTGAGTCCGTATTCATCTGTCAAATGCGTCTGCCACCACTGATTTACTTCATCTACCAGCCAGCGGCCGATGCGCTCCGCATCCGTTTCACTGTGAGCACTTTTCAGCCAGACAAAGGTGGAATCGGTATCGCCGTAAATGACCTGATAACCCAGTGACTCAATAATAGTGCGGGTTTTGCGCATGATGTCATGTCCGCGCATGGTGACGGAGGAGGTCAGGCGCGGATCATAAAAACGGCATCCGGCGGCACCCAGAACACCACAAAACGCATTCATAATAATTTTCAGGGCCTGCGACAGCGGTTTATCCCCTGCCAGTTTCGCCATGTCCCGCTCATGCCAGATGCGGTTGACGATATCCGGCAGACAGTTGGTTTCCCTGGAAAAATACGCGCCCTTAAACCCGGGAACCGCCTGTTCCGGCGCGGCAAGACCTTCGATCATGCCAATCGGGTCGATGAGAAAGGTGCGGATAATGGAGGGATACAGGCTTTTAA
Source organism: Morganella sp. GD04133 (assembly GCF_029835375.1). Taxonomy (NCBI): domain Bacteria; kingdom Pseudomonadati; phylum Pseudomonadota; class Gammaproteobacteria; order Enterobacterales; family Morganellaceae; genus Morganella; species Morganella sp. GD04133. Next base: position 15,059 of record NZ_JAODZS010000020.1, read on the forward strand.
AATCCAGAACCACCACTGAGTCATATAATCCCGGGGCTGAATCCATCACAAAGCCGCCGGGTATCGGTTCGCCGGGTTTTTCGCCGGGATCAGGCGCGACATAGCCTTTACGGTGCATCGGCGGCAGATAAAGATGGGTGAAGGCGGCGACCGATCCCCCCATGCGATCCGGTGCCAGGCCGGTTACCGCTGCCCGTGCCAGCAGGAATTCTGTCAGATGGGTGTGTTCAAAAATCCGGGTGACCAGACGGCAGTCCTGAAGGTTATACCGTGCCAGTGCCGGTTTATCCTCGCGGAAACGGCGGTTGATTTCATCCATGCGATCATACGGGGAATCGCTGTCTTTGCCCTCGCCGAGCAGAGCCTGAGACACAGCCTCCAGACTGAAGGACGGAAACTGCCAGGTCGCGGCTTTCAGGGCATCGATACCATTAATAATCAGCCGCCCGGGAGCCCCGGCGAAAAATTGGCCGGGTTTGAAGCCGTGTTCCCGCCAGGAGAGCGGGGCATTATTGCGGCCGAAAATCAGCGGGATCTGATACTTTTCCGCATGGCGCTGCAGAATGCGCAGATCAAACTGGATCAGGCTCCAGCCGATTATCATGTCCGGATCATGTTCTGCCAGCCACTGGTTCAGACGGTGAAGCAGATCCGGGCGGCGCGGGACGTACTCCAGCGTAAAATCCGGATTGGTCAGCGGTGTGCCGTTCTCCGGGCCGAGCATAAATACCGTATCGGCCCCGCAACCGGAGAGCCCGATGGAGTAAAGGTCACCGAACTCTGTGGTTTCAATATCCAGAGAAACGATTTTCAGCGCCGGACGGTAATCCGGATGCGGCTTCATCAGCACATGACCATCCGGCTGTGGCTGCACCCAGACAGCGGCGGTGATAAAGCGCTCCATCAGATAGCGTTCACAGGGGCGGATATCCGCTTCATAAAGGTGGAGATGCTGTTCGCCGAGCTGTTTTTCCAGCTGCTGTAACTGGCGGTACTGGCGGCAGTAAACAGCACTGACATCGTCCTGATGGAAATCCTTCAGCGGGCGCGCTGTCAGTGTGGCACCGGGGATATTGTTAATAAAGGGGCGGCTTTCCGCCAGCTCTCGGTGCGGGACAAAGCCGACAGCCTGTTGCAGCGGAACAGAAACATGCCGTGGCCCGTTATCTGTCGCCAGCCAGTAACGGACCTCAATACCACGCGGGGTATCAGACCAGTGACGGGTCAGAATAAAACCGGCTTCCGCCGGTGCTGCCACCTGACGGGAGGGAAAATTGTTGTGCCCTGCCATCATTTTGTCCGTTCTGCTGATGAAAAAATAACTATAGCAGAGTGGTGTGGATATATACAGTATTTAAGGTGCGGTTTACCGACTGATACCGAGGATCCGTGCCTGGGGAACCTCACCGCTGACCAGGGCGGCGGTGCTGCCGTCAAAGGCAATGGTGCCGTTATCCACCACCATCGCGCGGGGCGCGATTCTGGCCGCGTCATCGGTATTGTGGGAGACCATCATCAGGGTCAGTTGCCGTGAATCACAGATGGTTTCCAGCAGCGCCAGCATTTCATTGCGCAGTGCCGGGTCCAGGGCGGAGAAGGGTTCATCCAGCAGCAAAACCGGCTGGGAACGTACCAGACACCGTGCCAGTGCCACCCGCTGACGCTGACCGCCGGAAAGCTGTGACGGCAGACGTTTCAGCAGTGGTGTCAGCGAAACCTGTTCAGCAATCTGTGCCAGTTGTACTTTCTGCTCTGCATTCAGTTTCATGCCGGGATGAAAACCGAGGGCGATATTCTGCTCTGCCGTCAGGTGCGCAAAGAGATTATTTTCCTGAAACAGCATGGATACCGGGCGTGAAGCGGGCGGTGTGCGGGTGTGATCCTCGCCATTGAGCAGGATAGTGCCGCTTTCGGCAAACTGAAATCCCGCGATCAGTGACAGCAGGGTACTTTTACCCGCACCGCTCGGGCCGAGAATGGCAATTTTCTCTCCGGCGGTAACCGAAAAGCCAAAATTCATTGTCTGTTGCTGATAACGGTAATGAATATGATCAAAACAAATCATGGTCGTTTCCCCGGCAGGCGTTCCAGAATGGTAAACAGGCCGAAACAGAGTAAAAACAGGAGCAGTGCAGTGACCGCGGCATCCGAATTACGGTAAGCGCCGATCTGCTGATAAAGATAGAATGGCAGTGTGCGGAAATCTTCATTGCCGAACAGGGCTATCACACCAAAATCCCCGACCGACAGCACACTGGCAAATGCCATTGCCTGTGCCAGCGGGTTACGGAGAGCCTTCAGCTCAATCAGTTTCAGCCGGTTGAATCCGCTGATATTCAGCGAGAGACAAAGCGGGTTATAGCGTTCAGCCAGGTCACGCATCGGGTTATCCAGCACTTTCAGGGCATACGGGACTGCCATCAGCGCGTTGGTCAGGATCACCAGCCCGTATGGGATCGCCCCCAAATCAGTGGTGCCGGTCGTGCTGTTGAGCAGCAGGAAAAACCCGGTAGCCAGCACAATCCCGGGCATGGCCAGGATCACCAGCCCGGAAAGCTCCATGGCCTGTCCGGCTCTGACTGCCTGCCGCAGACGCAGTTCACGGCTGCTCCATAACAGCATCATGGTCAGCAGCACACAGATAAAACCGGAAGCCAGCGCAATACCGAGTGAGGTGAAAAATGCCCGCCACAACGCCGGTTGCTGCAATACCGGCAGTAATCCCGGATTCAGGCCGTCAGCGATAATGGCAAAAAACGGCGGCAGCAGAAACAGCAGGGCGCAGAGGATGATCAGGCCGTCAGATAATTTGCGCGGCAGCGTGTCCTGCGGATTGCGCCATTGCAGTGACTGGGTAAAGCCGACAGAAAAATGACCAGACAGGTGCTGACTGAGCAGTACCAGCCCGATGCAGCACACCAGCTGGATCAGCGCCAGCAGTGCAGCACGCCCGATATCAAAGTCATAATTCAGTGCCTGATAAATCGCCAGTTCAATAGTGGTTGCAGCCGGGCCGCCGCCAAGCGCCAGCACCGTGGCAAAACTGGCAAAGCAGAGCATAAAAATCAGCGCGGCGGTCGGCAGCAGCTGACGGCGCAGATAGGGCCATTCGACAATCCGGAAATGCTGCCATTCATTCATATTGAGCTGGGCGGCGAGTTGTCTCTGCTCCGTGGCAATATTATCGAGTTGCTGATACAGCATCCGGGTGGCGAGCGGCATATTAAAGAAGATGTGCGCCAGCAGAATGCCCTGTAACCCATACGGGGAGAAAGAATAGTCCAGACCCAGAAAACCGGAAATATGTGCCAGCCAGCCGTTACGGCCATAGACAGATAAAATACCGAATACCGCCACCAGCACGGGCAGTACCAGGGTCATTGCGCACAACCGCAGAAAGACGGTCCGCCCCGGGAAACGCCGCCGCCAGAGTGCCCGCGCCAGAAAAACAGCCGGAATAACGGAGAACAGGGCAGATAAGAAAGCTTGCCAGAAGGTAAAGCGGACGACATGCCACAGGTAGTTATCATCCCATATCTGCTGCCAGTCTGTATCCGGTGTGTTAAACCACAGCGCCCCGAAGGCACTGACAGCAACAACCAGCAGAAGACCGGACGCGAGTGCGCCCGGTATCAGGTATGCGGCAATTAACGGCTGACTGCGTTTTGCCATATCTGTATCCACTGATTGCGCTCTTTCGCCACTTCTTTTGCATCAAATTCCAGCGTTTTGACTGGTTTCGGCATGTTGTCGTAAACCGGCGGCAGCGGCATATCAATCACAGGATACATCCAGTTGGTGGTCGGCAGCGTTTTCTGGAAATCCGGAGTCAGCATAAACTGCATAAACTGTTCCGCCAGTGCAGGGTGTTTTGACGCAGCCAGCACACCCGCCATTTCTACCTGAAGGTAATGCCCTTCCTCAAATAGTGCGGCAGCATAGTTATCTTTGTTATCCGCCAGCATGTGATAACCCGGCGACGAGGTGTAACTCAGTACCAGATCAGCTTCACCTTTCAGGAACAGGCCGTAAGATTCGCTCCAGCCTTTGGTGACCGTCAGGGTTTTTTTCGCCATTTTGGCCCACTGTGCCGCCACATCATCCCCGTAGAGTTTTTCCATCCACAGCAGTAATCCCAGTCCCGGTGTGCTGGTGCGCGGATCCTGATAAATAATGGTCAGCTTCTGATCACTGTTAAGCAGTTCTTTCATGCTTTTCGGCGGATTCGGCAGAGTGTCTTTGTTGTAGATAAAGGCAAACCAGCCGTAATCATAAGGAATAAAGGTGTTGCTTTCCCATTTGACCGGCAGCACCAGTTTTGACTGATCAACATTGCTTTCTTTAAACAACCCGGTATCCAGCGCCGCCTGCATCAGGTTGTTATCCAGACCTAAGATGATATCGGCCTGTGATTTTTTGCCTTCCATCCGCAGACGGTTCAGCAGCGTCACGCCGTCACTCAGCCCGACGAGTTTCAGCTCGCAATTGCATTGCGCTTCAAAGTTTTTCTTAATTTCCGGCCCCGGTCCCCACTCGGCAACAAATGAGTCATAGGTATAGACAGTCAGAACCGGCTTGCTGTTATCTGCAGCGGCCTGGAAAGAGAACAGTGCAGCAAGGCCGCCTGCAATAATATTTCTGGTCAGTTTCTGTAACACTTTGCGCTCCTGTAAGGGAAGGATTGGCAAAGGATCTGAGTGCAGCATGATGGCGACAGGCTGTGCTGTCAGCAGTGGCGGCTCAAATCCCTACGCCGGTATTAACCGGATCAGGTTCCTCGGGTGTTATCTCAGCAGCACCGGCCGGAAAGCCGTCGCTGCACCCCGTTGAGAGAGGAACAGTGTAGTGTTTTTCCCGGGAATTTGCCACTGTCCGGAACGGCTGAAACAGCCTGTTGCTTTTTATCCCTCAGAGCCGGAAATGCGGCGGGCTGAAGGATTTTGAGTGCAGAGGTTTACCCCATGATGGGAGTGTGAAACAATTGGCTATCTTTCAGTTTTTTTCTGAGGTAGTCGAGTGATTGATGATGATGGCTACCGCCCGAATGTCGGGATTGTAATTTGTAATAAGGAAGGCCAGGTTTTATGGGCCCGCCGCTACGGACAGCACTCGTGGCAGTTTCCTCAGGGAGGTATCAATCCCGGCGAATCACCGGAACAGGCCATGTACCGTGAGTTGTATGAGGAAGTTGGTTTAACGCGTAAAGATGTGCGTATCCTGGCGGTTACCCGCAACTGGCTGCGCTACAAATTACCCAAACGTTTGGTGCGTTGGGATACCAAACCGGTTTGTATCGGTCAGAAGCAGCGCTGGTTTTTACTTCAGCTGCTCTGCGAAGACAAAGAGGTCAATGTGACCCGCAGCAAGTCGCCGGAATTTGACGGCTGGCGCTGGGTTACCTACTGGTATCCTGTTCGTCAGGTGGTCTCTTTCAAACGTGATGTGTACCGCCGCGTCATGAAAGAGTTTTCTTCCGTTGTGATGCCCGCCAACAGCGAAGCGACGGCTGTGCGGGCACCGTTTCCCTATCGTCGCCGGCGCCAGAATTAGGGGGAACGGATGCTGACGCGTTTACGTGAAGTGATTGAAAAAGTGGCTGCTGCCGCTGATCTCGCGGAAGCGCTGGAGCTTCTGGTTAAAGAAACCTGTCAGGCGATGGGAACTGATGTCTGTTCCATCTACCTGGCAGATAACCAGCATCACTGTTTTTATCTGATGGCAACGCAGGGGCTGAAAAAGCCCCGCGGCCGTGCTGTCAGCCTTGCTTTCGGCGAAGGTGTGGTCGGCCATGTCGGCCGCCGCGCTGAGCTTATCAATATCGCGGATGTCCGCGAACACCCCGGTTTTAAATATCTTCCTCAGGTTAAAGAAGACAACCTGCGTGCGTTTCTCGGTGCGCCGGTGGTTTACCGCCGTCAGTTACTGGGTGTGCTGGTGGTTCAGCAGAGAGAAAAACGTCTGTTCAGTGAAACGGAAGAATCTTTTATTGTCACTCTGGCAATGCAGCTGGCGGTGCTGCTGGCGCAGGCACAAACCAAAGGGTTGTTCGGGCAGTTCCGCCAGACCCGTATTCAGGCTATTCCGGTCTCTTCCGGGATTGTGATGGCCTACGGCTGGGAAGACCGTTCACAGCCGGTGCTTGAGAATGTTTCCGAAGCCTCGGCACTGGATCGCGTGCAGGAGCGTGCCCGCCTGAATAAAGCGCTGGAGGATGCCACGGCAGAGTGCCGCCGCATCAGCAAGCGTTTTAATGCTGCTTCACAAAAAGAAAGTGCCGCTATTTTCGATCTTTACTCCCATCTGCTGAACGACCTGCAACTGAAAAAGGGGTTGTACAGTATTGTGGAGCAGGGTTTTGTGGCTGAATGGGCTGTCAAAACGGTCATTGAGCAATTTGCGGGCCGGTTTGCCGGGCTTCAGGACAGCTATATGCGGGAGCGGGCCACGGATTTGCGGGCACTCGGGCAGCGGCTGTTATTCCATCTTGATGATAATTTTACCGGCAGCAACCAGTGGCCGGAGCGCTTTGTGCTGGTGGCTGATGAACTGAGTGCCAGCCTGCTGGCGGAACTGCCGCAGGAACAGCTTGCCGGTGTGGTAGTGCGTGACGGGGCAACACATTCCCATTCCGCCATTCTGGTCAGAGCGATGGGTATCCCGGTTATCATGGGCGCAGATATCCAGCCGGAGCTGTTACATAACCGCCTGCTTATCCTCGACGGCTACCGGGGCGTGGTGTATATCGAACCGGAACCGCTGATAGCACAGGAATTCAGCCAGATTATTGAGCAGGAGCAGGCTATCAGTCAGCTGGCGGAGGATGAACTCAGCCGCTCCGCTGCACTGAAAAGCGGCGAACGGGTTTCTGTTCAGCTGAATGCCGGGCTCAGTCTGAAATATGAGCAGAAAATCGTCAAAAGTATTGACGGGATTGGTCTGTACCGTACGGAAATACCGTTTCTTGTACACAATGGTTTTCCGTCAGAAGAAGAGCAGAAAGTCCGTTATCAGGATATGCTGCAACTCTTTGCCGGGAAACCGGTGGTACTGCGGACACTGGATATCGGCGCTGATAAGCAACTGCCGTATATGCCTATCAGCGAGGAAAACCCGTGTCTGGGCTGGCGCGGTATCCGCGTGATGCTGGATCAGCCGGAGATTTTTCTTATCCAGCTGCGGGCCATGCTGCGGGCTAATATCGGGCTGAATAATCTGAAGATATTATTCCCGATGATTTCCGGGCTCGCAGAGGTTGAAGAGGCTATCCGTCTGCTTGACCGCGCCTGTGAGGAGGTTTCAGCACTGACCGGGGAGCGGGTGGAACGTCCGCCGGTGGGGGTGATGCTGGAAGTACCGTCATTGTTGTTTATGCTGCCGGAACTGAAACACTATATTGATTTTATTTCTGTCGGTACGAATGATTTAACTCAGTATCTGCTGGCGGTTGACCGGAATAATACGCATGTTGCACCATTATATGACTCACTTCATCCGGCGGTCCTGCGTATGCTGAATTTTGTCCGGACGGAAACCACCCGGCTGGGGATCCCGGTCTCGGTCTGCGGGGAAATGGCGGCGAATCCGTTAGGTGCAATGATACTGATTGGTTTAGGATACCGTCAGCTGAGTATGAACGGGCGGAGTATCCCGCGTATTAAGTATCTGCTGCGGCATCTGGATGCCGGAGCGCTGGAGCCGCTGCTGGCATCATTGCTGGATGCACAGACAGCGGCTGAGATCCGTGAAAAAGCGGAGCTGTTTATTGAGAGCAAGGGACTGGGACAGCTTATCCGGGGCAGTGCTTAACCGGCACATCCCGGGGCATAAGGTGTTTCTGTCCTTACCGTCATCTATCCCGGTCTGCGGCAGGCAGAGCTGTAACCGCAGCCGGATACAACACACAGTGTGAGGTACGATGAGTAACACTTATCTGGCATTTCCGGATTTTGATCCTGTTATTTTTTCTGTGGGGCCGGTGGCGTTACGCTGGTACGGGCTGATGTATCTTGTCGGGTTTGTGTTTGCCATGTGGCTGGCCAACCGGCGTGCAGACAAACCCGGCAGCGGCTGGAAACGCAGTGAAGTTGAAACACTGTTATATGCCGGATTTGTGGGGGTTTTCCTGGGCGGTCGTATCGGCTATGTGCTGTTTTATAACTTCCCGCTGTTTGCGGAAAACCCGCTGTATCTGTTCAAAGTCTGGGATGGCGGTATGTCATTCCACGGCGGACTGATGGGCGTTATTATTGCTATGTGGTGGTTTGCCCGCCGCACGAAGCGTCATTTCCTGCAGGTTGCTGATTTCGTGGCACCATTGATTCCGTTTGGTCTCGGCATGGGGCGCATCGGTAACTTTATTAACGGCGAGCTGTGGGGACGTGTGACACTCGATACGCCGTGGGCCATTCTGTTCCCGACGTCTTACAGTGAAGACGTGAAACTGGCCGCTGCTGATCCGTCTTTGATGCCGGTGCTTGAACAATACGGCGTTCTGCCGCGTCACCCATCACAGCTGTATGAAATGCTGCTTGAAGGGATCGTCCTCTTTATCATTCTGAATGTGTTTGTCCGCAAATCCCGTCCGATGGGCAGCGTGTCAGGCCTGTTCCTGATTGGCTACGGCCTGTTCCGTATCATTGTGGAGTTTTTCCGCCAGCCGGATGCACAGCTTGGTTTATTCGGCGGGATCAGTATGGGGCAGATTCTGTCTGTACCGATGATTATTGTGGGTGTGCTGATGATGGTATGGGCCTACAAATGTCCGGGTAATAAAAAGCAGAGTGATACCGGAAAACAGAATGCGCCGGAATAGATCCGGTTTTAGCGTTTAGTGAGTAATAAAAAACTGCATCGTAACCGATGCAGTTTTTTTATGCGCAGCTGTTTAATGGTTTCTCAGACAGAGAACGGATATTTTATCGGATCGTGGTGCTGGTAATCTGTCACCGTGAAGTCATCAGTGGTTACCCATGTCATTAAATCATCCAGCGTTTTAATCTCAGGGTTAATATGCAGTTTTGGTGATGCAAATGGTTTACGTGTAATCTGGACATCACGCATTAATTCCAGCTGGTCTTCATATAAATGAAGGTTAACCACTTTGTGATAAACCTTACCACATTTCAGTCCGGTTATCTGAGCCATAATAGCCAGCAGGAAATAGCATTGCGGCGCATTGAAAACATAACCAAGCGCATAATCACAACTGCGCTGATAACTGTTTAAATATAATGTGCCATCAAGAACAGAAAAATGATGCATAAACATGCAAGGTCTCAGGCAGCCCTGATCAAATTCACCCGGATTCCAGAATGAAATTATTTCACCGCGGTCATCAATGCCTTTTTTTAAATTATTATAGACTTTACGGAGTTGGTCGAATGTATTTTTCCGCAGTTCAGTAATCAGTGCGTGAACACCCTCTTTATCTCCGGAGTCACTTAATGATAATAATAAATCATACTGTGCTTCTGTCGGTGATACTTTCAGTTGCCGTCCCTGAACACCATAAACGCGGCCCATATCATCCTCACCTTTGCGGTTCGGGTTTGCCAGCCAGTCGGTATTTTCATTGGCGTTAGCGTTCCAGGTATTACAGCCGATGGCTCTGAACTGAGCGGCGCTGTCATATCCGCGTAAGTAACCCAGCATTTCCGCAATTGCCGCTTTCCAGAATGCTTTGCGGGTGGTCACCAGCGGGAACTCATTTTTGTCAACATGGTAAGTGAAATCGGCATTAATAATTGTCAGGCATCTTTTACCTGTCCGTTTATTCTCAATCCATTTCCCTTCCTCCAGAATGCGCTTTGCAATGTCTAAATATTGTTCCACTTTTGTTTTCCTGTTGACGCAGTATATGGTCTTAATATTATAACATTATTTTCATTTACTTCATACAAAATAATATTGATTTTATTTTTATTAAAATTAAATTTATTAATGAAATTGATGATTAAGAATGTGTTTTTATTATTTTATAAAATAGTATCAGTGGTTGATTTTATTTTCTGGCTGATAGTATCCGGCACACCGGTACTGAGAGTTTAATACAGTACCGGTGGCCGGTTTTTATATCAGTTAATTTCCGGATTGTTAAAGAGCGGTGATGTCTGTTCTTTTTAGTCTCTTCATTTTATTCACTCCACACTTTTTTTTCCGGCAGGTGGTTTTTTTCCGCCCGGCACGAAACAAAATGTGTATTTGCCGTATCCCGCAGAAAATTTTTCCTGTTGCGTCGCATTTTTTCCGGTTTTGTCTTTCCGGGAGTGGCAAACACGTTATTTTTTCCACAGGAAACAGAAACGGGTGATCACATGCAGACAGAGCGGGGGATATCGCTGATGGAAGTCATTGTTGTTTTATTTATTATGGCATTACCTTTTTCATTTATTCATATTTCATGGGAAAGCTACAGAGAACGGCGGTACCTGACAGAAACGGCGGCGTTGTTTCAGCAATATCTCTGCAGTCATAAACTGAAAGCAACCTATCTGAATGAAACACGTAAAATAGCCGTTACGTTTGGTGAGAAAAGCCGGGCCTGTCATCAGGCATCATCAGCACCGTGTGATGATGGCCCGGAAGTATTCACACCGATGGCGGGAGTCCGGATTGTTTCCGGCACGACAGACACGGTGCTGTTCTGGGGAACCCGGCATACCGCCTCTGCTGCCAGCTTTTTACTGGAAAACACACAGGGACAGATAAAACTGATTATCTCAGCCCCCGGACGTATACGGTTGTGTACACCGGGAACGATATCCGGCGTACCGTCATGCTGAATAAGAGGCGGGAAAAGGGGTCATTGCTATTTGAAATGCTGGTGAGCATGGCGGTCAGTGCAATGCTTCTGGTCACGGTAACCCGTTTTTTTCCGGCACTGGGGCAGGATGTGCTGAATACATACCGGCAATATAAGCTGGATACCATTATGCGGGAAACCCTTTTGCGGCTGGAAAAAGATCTCCGGCGGACGGCATTCTGCCGGGGGCATTGTCAGGGAAATCCGCTGGATATTGCCGCCCGGCCCGGAGAGGCAAACGGCAGTTGTATCATTGTTGCTTATGATCTTAATCACAATGGCCGCTGGGAGCGGAATGTCCGCAAAACCGGGGAGCATTTTGGCTACCGCCTGAATAGTCAGGCACTGGAATGGACGCGCGATGCCCGCAGCTGCCGGGATACCGGCTGGCAAAAGGTGACGGATAACCGCTATGTGAATGTTTCCCGGTTTCTGGTCACGCCGGTAAAACTATACGGAAAAAATGGCCTGAAACTGACTCTGACACTCACCGGGCGGGACATGCCCTTAATACAGCGAACCGGAGAAAGCCTGATTGTTATGCCTAATTACCACCTGTAGCACTGGCAGGAAGAAAAATAGCCGTTCAGCGGGAAGTGCTCTGTTACTGATGATTATGCTGTTGCTGGGGATCTCACTGATGATGTTGTCTGTTTTGCATCGTTTTTATCAGACGGAGTGGCGTAACGGTCAGGATGAAACGGAATTTTACCGCGCAGATGCCGGCGCGGCTTCTGCGCTGGAATGGGGGCTTACACAAGCGTGGTCCCGGAAAGCACTGAACGAAACACCGTTTTACTGCCGGGCAGCGCCGGACCCGGCACTGAAGAGTTGTTTGCGGCGGCTGAGGGCCAACAAGCTGTTATTACAGGGCAGCATGTTTTCTCCCTGGTTTGAACAAAATATCACGCATTATCAGCTGGTCAGCGCCCGGGAAGAAGGAAACAACATGATTTTGACCGCAATTCCGCAGGGATGGAGTGATTTTTGCCCGCCGGATTTAAAGCCCGGCTGCAACCGGCATACTGAAACGGGAGAATACAATGAATGAACGCGGAATGTCGTTACCGGAAGTGATGATCTGTACCTTGATCTTTGCAATTCTGGTTACCGGATTATTACGCTATTATCAACTCCTGCACAGCGGAAAACAGCGGCAGTATGCGGATGTCAGTACGGTGCGTCATCTGCATCAGATGATGCGTTTTACGTCGGACCCCGGGATATTACGGCAGATGATGCAGACACATTTATCTCCCCGGCAGAAATGGGAAAGTTATCAGGAAAATGTGTCACCGGGCTGTATTTCCGTTACTATCAGGCTGGTCTCTCCGGGAGAGCGCCGGTTAACCGCCGGCAGATGGCAATGTATGTAAGGACAGTACAATGTTTACAGTTTATCACTCCAATGATTTGGATCTGCTGAAAGATTTAATTTGCCATATTATTGATAACGATAAAATTAATGATCCTTTCTGTCCGGAAACCGTACTGGTGCAAAGCCCCGGGATGTCGCAGTGGCTGCAAATCAGCCTGGCGGAAAAACTGGGCATTGCCGCGAATATTACATTTCCGCTGCCCGCCACATTTATCTGGGATATGTTTACCCGTGTGCTGCCGGGTATTCCGAAGGAGAGCGCTTTCAGTAAAGGGGCCATGACCTGGAAGCTGATGTCACTGCTGCCGCAGCGTCTTGATGATCCGGATTTTGCTCCGCTGCGCCATTATCTTGATGATGACGGGGATAAGCGCAAACTGCATCAGCTGTCAGGTCGTATTGCGGATTTATTTGACCAGTATCTTGTCTACCGGCCGGACTGGCTGACGGCGTGGGAAAGTAATGAACTGGTTGACGGGCTGAGTCAGAACCAGTCCTGGCAGAAATGCCTGTGGCGGGATTTACAGACACTGACCCGCAGCCTGGGGCAGCCGGAATGGCACCGTGCCAATCTTTACCAGCGCTTTATTGACGTACTCAATGAAGGTAACCCGGCGGTGGTTGCCAATCTGCCGCCCCGCCTGTTTATCTGTGGTATCTCTGCATTACCGCCGGTCTATCTGCAGGCTTTGCGGGCGCTCGGGCAGCATACTCATATCCATCTGATGTTTACTAATCCCTGCCAGTATTACTGGGGCGATTTACAGAGCCCGGCTGCACTGCGGCGTATGCTGGCGCGCAAGCCGCAAAGCTATTGGGATAAAAAAGCCGTCAGCTGGTTTAAATCGGATGAGGATGCGCCTGCACTGTTCGATTTTGACGCTGACGGGGAACAGAATACCGGTAACCCGCTGCTGGCGTCATGGGGACGTCCCGGCCGGGATAACCTGTTTTTTCTGGAAGATATTGAAGAAATCCATGCCATTAAAGCGTTTGTCGATCGCCCGGCAGATACACTGCTGTCCGCTGTTCAGCAGGATATTCTTAATCTGGAGGACGGCAGTGTGGTGGGGAAAAACAAAGAGGAGTTTTCCACCAGTGAAGGGCGGCGGATTATTGCGGATAATGACGGTTCCCTGACCTTTCATTCCTGTCACAGCCCGCAGCGGGAAGTGGAGATTTTGCAGGACTATTTACTGAACCTGCTGGAAAATGATCCGTCACTGACTCCCCGCGATATTATTGTGATGGTGGCGGATATCGACAGCTACTCTCCTTATATTCAGGCGGTTTTCGGGCAGGGGAACGAAAACCGCTATCTGCCGTTTGCGATTTCAGACCGCAAAGCCCGCCAGGCTCACCCCGTATTACAGGCCGTGCTGACACTGCTGGAATTACCGCAGAGCCGTTTCACTTCAGAACATGTGCTCAGCCTGCTGGAAGTCCCGGCGGTGGCGCAGCAGTTCGGGCTTGATGAGAGTGATCTGCCGCTTTTGCGCCGCTGGGTCAGCGGAGCCGGTGTCCGCTGGGGGCTGGATGATCATAACATTGAGTCTTTCTCGCTGCCGGTTTTTGGTCAGAACACCTGGAAATTCGGGCTGGATCGCATGCTGCTGGGCTATGCCATGGCAGAGGAGGAAGGTACCTGGCGCGGGATTCTGCCATATGACGAAGTTTCCGGGATGTCAGCGGACCGGGTCGGGCAGCTGGCTGCCTTTATCGATACTCTGCGGAAGTGGCAGAAAATACTGAGCGAGCCGCGGACACCGGCACAATGGCGTGAAACCGGATCTGAGCTGTTGTCTGCCTTTTTCATGACGACACCGGATACCGAACCGGTGCTCAGTATGGTGCTTCAGCAGTGGCAGCAGGTACTGGATCAGGGGGTGAAAGCCTGTTATGACGGGGATATTCCGCTCCCGCTGATCCGTGATGAACTCTCTCTGCGGCTGGATGACGAGAAAATCAGCCAGCGCTTTTTATCCGGGGCGGTAAACTTTTGCACGCTGATGCCGATGCGCTCTGTACCGTTTAAGGTTATTTGTCTGCTGGGGATGAATGACGGTGTGTACCCGAGAACAATTCCGCCGCTGGGGTTTGATCTGATGGCGGAAAAAAGCCGCCGGGGTGACCGCAAACGCCGGGATGATGACCGCTATCTTTTCCTGGAGGCGCTGGGGTCAGCAAAAGAATATTTATATATCAGTTATATCGGCCGATCTATCCGTGACAATGAAGAACGGAACCCGTCAGTGCTGGTCAGTGAATTGCTGGAATATGTCTGTCTCAGTTTCTGTCTGGAAAAAGATCGGTTTGCTGACCTGGATACCAGCCGGGAATCGCTGGAAAATCATCTGATTGTCCGGCATTCCCGTGTTCCGTTTGCAGCGGATAACTACCGGGAGGGCGCAGAATTTCAGAGTTTTTCGCCGCAGTGGCTGCCGGCAGCATTACGGCAGGGTGAAGCACAGGGGGCGTTTAATGTCCCGGTTCCGTCAGAAGATATAACAGACATAACCGTTGAGCAGCTGCTGCGGTTTTACCGCCATCCGGTCAGAGCGTTTTTTCAGCAGCGCCTGAATGTGCATTTTGATATTGAGGATGTGGCACTGCCGGAAGAAGAACCGTTCAGTGTTGATAATTTGCAGCGTTACGGGTTTAACACCCGGCTGCTGGATGCGCTGGTGGACGGCGAACCGGAAGAACGGGTCTTCCGTATGCTGAAGGCGGCGGGAGAACTGCCGGCCGGCGCGTTCGCACAGGTTTACTGGGAAGAACAATTACAGGAAATGGATGTTCTGGCGGAGAAAATCCGCAATGCACGGACAGAATCGGATATTGAGTCGTTTCACTATGTTATCGGGCCGTATACTTACAGCGGGCAACTGACCGGTGTTCAGGATAACGGGCTGCTCCGCTGGCGTCCGGCGGCACTTACCGCCGCTGACGGGCTGCGTTTGTGGATTGAACATCTGACATACAGCCTGAGCGGACGGCAGCAGTACAGCCGGATGTACGGACGCAGTGATACGGTGTGGATCTTTGAGCCGCTGACGGCGGAGCAGGCGCAGGGCTATCTGCGTCCGCTGCTGGATGTGTTTGTCCGCGGTCTGAATGAGCCGCTGCCCGTCTTTATCAAAAGCGGCTGGGCATGGCTGACCACGCTGGCTGATGAGAACACCGGTGAACTCTCTGATGATGATGCACTCCAACATAAAGCCGGGTTACTGCTTCTGCAGACACTGCAGGGGGGATATCAGTTTACCGGTGAGGCGGAGGACGATTATGTCGTCCGTGCATTCCGCCATTTTGATGAAGCACTTATGGATGCGATAAAGCAATTTTCACAACAACTCTTTTTGCCGATGTTTCAACATCAGAAGAACAGGGAGAATGAGGCTGATGCCTAAACAACTAGTGCCGTTTATTTTTACGCTGCTTTTCTTTTTTACCGGTGCCAATGCACTTGCTCAGAGCAACTGGCAGGTTCTGCCCGGGGAGATTGAGAAAAGCGCCAACGATCCGCGTCAGTATCAGGCAATCACCCTGAAAAATAATATGACGGTTCTGCTGATTTCCGATAAAACCGCCCGCAAATCAGCGGCGGCGGTCAGTCTGGCTATCGGCAGTATGGATGAGCCGCAGAGCCAGGCGGGTCTTGCGCACTATCTGGAACATATGGTGCTGATGGGATCAAAACGTTTCCCTGAACCCGGTAACTTCAGTGATTATCTGGCGAAGCACGGCGGCAGCCATAATGCCAGTACCGGCTCCAACTACACAGACTTCTATTTTGAAGTTGAAAACAATGCACTGAAAGGGGCAACCGAGCGGCTGGCGGATGCCCTGGCAGAACCGCTGCTGGACCCGGTAAATGCGGATAAAGAACGTAATGCGGTTAACGCCGAGCTGACCATGGCACGTTCCCGTGACGGGCACCGTATGTATCAGGTACGGGCGGAAACCTGGAACCCGGCACACCCGATCTCCCGTTTCTCCGGTGGTAACCTGGAAACCCTGAGAGATAAGCCCGGCAGCATCCTGCATGAAGAGCTGCTGAAGTTTTATAATACCTATTATTCATCCAATCTGATGAAAGCCGTGATCTACGGGCCGGAGTCCGCAGAAGAACTGGCAAAACTGGCTAATGAGACGTTCGGTACGATTCCGGATCGCCATGCGGCTGTTCCGCAGATTACCGTTCCGCTGATCACCGCAGCCGAGCAGCAGAAAATTATTCACTATGTTCCTGCCCAGCCGCAGAAATCGCTGGATTTTGAGTTTGTCATCGACAACAACAGTAAAGATTTCCGCAAGCAGACAGATACTTATATTGCGTATCTGCTGGGCAGCCGCAGTGAAGGTACTCTGGCGAACTGGCTGATCTCAAACGGGCTGGCGGAGAATGTCAGTGCATCGGCATCCTCAACCCTGGCACGTAATCAGGGCGTGTTTATTATCTCTGTCTCACTGACGGATGAGGGGATGGCGAAGCGCGATGAAATTACCTCCGCTGTTTTTGCGTACCTGAATCTGATTAAAGAAAAAGGGATTAACAAAGACTATTTCGATGAAATTGCCCGTGTGAATATGCTGGCGTTCCGTTACAACTCGGTTGTCCGTGATATGAATTATGTTGAATCACTGGCAAATACGATGATGGACTATCCGGTAAAAAATGTCCTGAATGTCGGTTATCTGGCTGATGACTGGGATCCTGCCGCCATCAAAGCCCGTCTTGCGGATTTAACACCGGAAAAAGCCCGTATCTGGTATACCAGCCCGCAGGAACCAAGCAATAAAAAAGCCTATTTCGTTGATGCGCCTTATCAGGTGGATGCAGTGACAGCAGCTCAGCTGGATAAATGGCGTAAATCTGAAGGTGATTTCCATTTCTCTCTGCCTGCACTGAACCCGTTTATTCCGGATAATTTTGATCTGATCAAACAGCAGGAACAGCAAAAACCGGTACAACTGACAGACACTGAAAAGCTGCGCCTGTTCTACATGCCGAGCCGCTATTTTGCGGATGAGCCGAAAGCGATTATTGCGCTGGAGCTGCGTAACCGCAATACCGGCAGAACAGCCAAAGATGTTGTTACCAGTGCGCTGCTCAGTTATGTCAGTGAACTGAAACTGAACCAGCTCAGTTATCAGGCCAGTGTGGCAGGCATGGGGATTAATATCAGTGATGATGATGGCCTGAATATCAGCGTCAGTGGCTATTCCCAGCATCTGCCGGAACTGCTGACCACGGCCGTGACGGAATATCAGTCCTTCACCCCGGCAGCATCTGAGCTGGCACAGGCGAAATCCTGGTATCGTGAGCAGGTTGCGGTATCGGATAACGGCAAAGCCTATGAAATGGCAATGCGTCCGTTCAGCCGTCTGAAATCAGTGCCTTATTTTGAAGATAAAGACCGTCTCGCAGCACTGGATACCATTACTGAAAGTGACATCACGCAGTACCGTGACCGTCTTATCCGTGAAGGGGCTCTCCAGATGTTTGTGTTCGGTAATCTGACAGCACCGCAGGCAGAGCAGATTGCGTCGAAAGCTCAGGCACAGCTCGGTTCACAGGGCACGGAATGGTGGGTAGGGGATTATTATGTGATTGATAAAGCCCTGAAACCAAACTTTGACGAAAAAGCCAACAGCACCGACAACGCGCTGGCCAATATCTTTATCCCGACCGGGTATTCACGGACGGAAGGCGCGGCATTCTCGTCAGTGCTGTCGAAAATTCTGCATCCGTGGTTCTATGATCAGCTGCGGACACAGGAACAGCTGGGATATGCCCTGTTTGCATTTAATCCGAACTTCGGCCGCCAGTGGGGGATCGGCTTCCTGCTGCAAAGCAATGAAAAGAATCCGGCTTATCTGTCACAACGCTTTAATGATTTTTATATCAATGCGGAAAAACGTCTGAAAGGCCTGGATAAGGCGGAATTTGATAAATACCGCAATGCACTGCTGACCGAAATGACACAGCCGCCGGAAACCTTTGAGGAAGAAGCATCCCGTTATTCATTTGATTTCAGAAATAATTATTTTGATTTCAACACCCGTGAGCAGACTATCGCGGCGGTGAAAAAAATGACCAAACAGGATGTGATGACCTTCTATGAAAACGCCGTGATGTCGAAAAACGGACTCGCGCTTTACTCCCAGGTAACCGGCACCGGCGGCAAAGCGGATGATTACGCGAAACCGGCCGGATGGACGACGTATCCGTCTGTAACGGCGTTCCAGGCACTGTTACCTGTGAAAGAAGAAATACGGTAAGACAATGGCGGCTGAATCTTTAAATCCGATGACCATACCGCTGCAGGGGCAGCGGTTAATTGAAGCCTCTGCCGGGACAGGGAAAACCTACACCCTGGCCCGGCTCTATCTGCGTTTGCTGCTGGGTATTGGTGAAGGGGCATTTGTCCGGCCGTTATCGGCGGAAGAGATCCTGGTGGTAACCTTTACCGAAGCCGCCACTAATGAATTGCGGGGGCGCATCCGTGAGAACATCCATAAGCTGCGGATTGCCTGCCTGCGTCATGAGGAGGGCGGGGAACCGGGCGGGGATGACGGGTTCGGCCCGCTTCTGGCGCTGATTGAGGATAAACAAAGTGCTGCCCAGCGTCTGCTGCTGGCTGAACGGCAGATGGATGAAGCCGCCATTTTTACTATCCACGGTTTTTGTCAGCGCATGCTGACACACAACGCCTTTGAATCCGGCGTGCTTTTTGAACAAACACTGATTCAGGATGAGCATCCTGTCCGTAAACAGGCCTGTGAGGACTTCTGGCGGCGTCATTGCTACCCGCTGCCGGTTGAGCTGGCCAGAGCCATTAAACAGCTCTGGTCTGATCCTCAGGCACTGCTGCGGGATATTTATCCCTGGCTGCAGGGGGAATTGCCCGGGATTACCGATGCACCGGAATCGGATGAGACATTACTTTCCCGCCATGAAAAAATTATCGCCGCGATCAATGAGGTTAAACAGTGCTGGCGGGAAAGTGATGCTGATTTTGTCAGTCTTATTCAGAACTCTGATCTGAATAAAAGCAGTTACCGCGCCAATCTGGTGCCCGGATGGATTGCCGGCATTGATGACTGGGCGAAGGAAACAGAAACCACACACTATGCTCTGCCGAAAAATATAGAACGTTTCAGTCAGGCAGTGCTGGATGAAAAAACCAAAAAAGGCGGCACACCGCCGTCACATCCGGTGTTCTCTGCGATTGAGGAACTGACAGCGCAGGCACTGACGCTGGAGGATGTTCTGTTTACCCGCGCGGTATATGAGATCCGCCAGACCATCACGCAGGAGAAACAGACCCGGGGCGAGATGGGATTTGATGATTTACTGACCCGGCTGGACAACGCACTGCATCAGGAAAACGGGGCGCTGCTGGCACAGACACTGCGCAGACGTTTTCCGGTGGCGATGATCGATGAATTCCAGGATACCGATCCGCAACAATACCGGATCTTCCGTACTATTTATCAGGAGACGGCTTATCAGGAAAACACCGGTGATAACGGCACACCGGCAGATCCGTACGGGCTGTTGTTTATCGGTGACCCGAAACAGGCGATTTATGCCTTCCGCGGCGCTGATATTTTCACCTATATCAAAGCACGGCGGGATGTCAGTGCGCATTATACGCTGGGGACTAACTTCCGCTCCGCGAAGACCATGATCGACAGTGTTAACAAGCTGTTTTTGCAGGCAGATGAGCCTTTCTGCTTTAAACAGATCCCGTTTCAGCCGGTCAGTTCCGCGCCCGCAAATGATGATGCCGCTTTTGTTGTTGCCGGAGAAACTCAACCGGCAGTGCAGTTCTGGTGGCAGGCCGCAGAGGGGGTCAGCAGCGGGGATTATGAACGGACAATGGCGGGAGTGTGTGCCGGGCAGATCCGCGACTGGCTGGATGCCGGACAGAACGGTACTGCCCTGATTGGCCCGCCCGGGAAACAACGTCCGGTCAGTGCGGCGGATATCACCGTACTGGTGCGCAGCCGCCGGGAAGCACATCTGATAAAAGATGCCCTTAACCAGCGGGCGATCCCGTCAGTTTTTCTCTCAAACCGCGACAGCGTGTTTGACACACCGGAAGCCCGTGAGCTGTTGTGGCTGCTCCGGGCGGTGCTGAATCCGGAAAAAGAACGGTTGTTGCGCAGTGCGCTGGCGTCCGGGTTGTTTGGTCTGAATGCGGCACAAATTGAGGCACTGAATCAGGATGAAGCTGCCCGTGACAGGCTGGTGGACGAGTTCGCCGGTTATGGTCAGATCTGGCAGCAGCAGGGTGTTCTGCCGATGCTGCGCCGGGTACTCAGTCAGCGGAAGATCGCGGAAAATCTGCTGGCGGGACAGGACGGTGAACGGCGCTTAACCGATATCATGCATATCAGTGAGTTGCTTCAGGAAACCTCACTGACGCTGGAAAATGAACATGCGCTGGTGCGCTGGCTGGCACAACAGGTATTGCGTCCGGATGCGCAGTCGGAAAGCCAGCAGATGCGGCTGGAAAGTGATCAGCATCTGGTTCAGATTTGCACTATTCATAAATCCAAAGGGCTGGAATACCCGCTGGTATGGCTGCCGTTTATCTGTAATTTTCAGGCGGGCGGTCAGCGTCTCTATCATGATGAAACCACCTTTGAGCCGTGCCTGACATTGTCACCGGATGAAACACAGCTTGCCCTGGCGGATAAAGAACGTCTGGCAGAGGATTTGCGCCTGCTTTATGTGGCGGTGACACGGGCGGTTTACCACTGCAGCCTGGGTATTGCGCCGATTATCAGAGGTAACCGTAAAAAAACGGGTAATACCGATCTGCATCTTAACGGGCTGGGTTATCTGCTTCAGAACGGGCAGGTGTGTGACAGCAAAACCCTGGAGGAGCGGCTTGATGCATTTTGTCAGGGTGACAGCGCCGCAGCGGTCACCCGGATAACAGAACCGCAATTGCAACTGTGGCAGCCCGGCGTTTCACAGCCGCCGTCTCTGGCGGTGAAACCGTTTACCCGGACTGTCAGCAGCCGCTGGCGTGTGACCAGTTACAGCGGCCTGAGCTACGGTGCGTCATCCGGCGGCAGTGTCTATACGCAGGACAGGCAGGAAGAGATGATGGCAATGATCCGCTCTCTCAGCCCGTCACTGGATACTGACACGCTCGGTGAAGAGCAGGATGAAACGGTAACGCAGCAGACGGCATATACCTTCCCGCGTGGTGCGCTGGCGGGGACATTCCTGCACAGCCTGTTTGAAGAGCTTGAATTTGATAGTGAGCCCTCACTTGAGTGGCTCACTGAACAGTTGTTGTCATACGGATTTTCAGCGGAGTGGGCGCCGTTTCTGCAAACCTGGTTTACGGATTTAGTGAATACACCGTTGTCTGCGGAAGGGCTGGTGCTCAGTGCGATCCCGGTGCGTTACAAACAGGATGAAATGCAGTTTTTCCTGCCGATAGACGGTAACCTGACTGCGCAAAAACTGGATGCACTGACGCGGCAGTATGATCCGTTGTCAGCACAGGCACCACCGCTGGATTTCGCGGCGGTGACGGGCATGCTGAAAGGCTTTATCGACCTTGTGTTTTATCACGAGGGTAAATATTACATAGCGGACTATAAATCAAACTACCTGGGTGACAGCCCGGCTGACTATCAGCCGGAGGCTTTGGAACAGGCTATGGTGGAGCACCGCTATGATTTGCAGTATCAGTTGTATACGCTGGCGCTGCACCGCTATCTGCGTCACCGGCTGCCGGATTATGATTATCAGACACACGTTGGCGGGGTGTATTACCTCTTTTTACGCGGCATGACACCGGACCATCCCGGTCAGGGGATCTGGTTTTATCGCCCGGAACAGGCATTTACAGAGCAACTGGATGCCCTGTTTAAAGGGGAGGAAAGTTAATGAACACTCACTTACAAATGTTGTGTGAAGAGCATATTCTGCGTCCCCTGGACTGTCAGTTTGCTGCGATGCTGGCACCGGATAGCCATCCTCTGCTGCAACTCGTCTTTGCCCTGCTCAGTGCACAAACCGGTAGCGGACATGTCTGCCTGCCGCTGTCGCGGATTATTCCCGCAGCGGAACAGGGTGGGCGGCATGCGGAGATTATGCAGTCTGTCTGGCGGGCGCTGAATGAGCCGGGACTGCCGGAGATAAAAGCAGCGCTGTCTGCTTCTGATGCAGTTAGTGATGGCTCACTTCCCGCACCGGTTGTGCTGTCAGAAGAGAACTTGTATCTGCACCGGATGTGGCAGTATGAATGCCGGGTAGCGGAATTTTTCTCCCGGCCTCAGCGGGTTTCTGCTGATGCAGGGAAATTGCGCCCGGTTCTGGATGCACTGTTCGGTACGAAAGAACCGGAGGACTGGCAGAAAATTGCAGCGGCGGTGGCAGTCAGCAGCCGGACAGCCGTTATTTCCGGCGGGCCGGGCACCGGCAAAACCACAACCGTTGCCCGTATTCTGGCCACATTAGTGCAATCTGCCGCTGAACCGCTGCTGATTGAACTGGCGGCACCGACCGGTAAAGCCGCTGCCCGCCTGACTGAATCGCTGGGTGAGGCCATTGCACAGCTTGATTTGACAGACACACAGCGGGCCATGATGCCGGATCAGGCCAAAACCCTGCACCGTCTGCTGGGCGCTCAGCCGGACAGCCGCCGGTTACGTCATCATCAGAAAAATCCGCTGATGTCGGATGTGCTGATTGTGGATGAAGCCTCCATGGTCGATTTACCGATGATGGCAGCTCTGATTGATGCACTGCCGGAGAACGCGATGCTGATCCTGCTGGGGGATAAAGACCAGCTGGCTTCGGTGGAAGCCGGGGCGGTGCTGGGGGATATCTGCCGCTTTGCTGAATCCGGTTATACACCGCAGCGGCGGCAGGCGCTGGAAGCAATGACCGGTTGTGTGCTGCCGGATAAATCACCGGCACATCCGGTGAATGTGCAGGATCACCTCTGTCTGCTGCGCAAAAGTTTCCGTTTTGATGCCGGTTCCGGCATTGGGCAGCTGGCTGCAGCAGTTAACCGTGGTGATGTCCGGGAAACCATGGCGGTTCTCGGCGGACAACGACCGGATGTCCGTTATGTGCCGCTGGAGGATGAAGACGGTTATGCTCAGGTACTGACAGACACCATGAAAGCCTATCTGCCGTTTTTATCACTGGTGAAACAGCATGCCGACCCTGCGGCGGTAATTGACGCCTTCAGTCAGTTCCGGTTGTTGTGTGCGCTGCGTGAGGGGCCGTTCGGCGTGGAAGGGCTGAATGAGCGTATTGAACGGCTGCTGCATCAGCAGGGGCACATCCGTCGTCCGCTGATACACCGGCACCGTGCCTATCACGGTAAACCGGTGATGATAAGCCGTAACGACAGCCCGCTGGGGCTGTTTAACGGTGATATCGGGATTATGCTGACGGATGAAAACCATGAACTGCGGGTGTATTTCCGGCTGCCGGACGGTACTATCAGGGGGATCCGTCCGAGCCGTCTTCCGGCACACGAAACGGCGTATGTGATGACGGTGCATAAATCACAGGGCTCTGAGTTTGCTCATACCGCGCTGGTGCTGCCGGTACAGCCTTCGCCGCTGGTCAGCCGTGAATTGCTGTATACAGCACTGACGCGGGCGAAGCAGTTTCTGACCATATACAGCCGCGAAGAGTGTGTTAAGCGGGCGGTGAAAACCCCCACTCAGCGGTACAGCGGGCTGAGCGGGCGCTTACGTTAGTCCGGCAGATTACTGAAAGCCTAGGATCAGGATTTTTGAACGCCGCTGATAGTTATACAGCGCCTGTTTTTTGACCGGCAGGTTTTCAATTTCTGCCGGGACAAAGCCGCGCTCCTGAAACCAGTGAATGCTGCGGGTAGTGAGCACAAACAGCTTTTCCAGTCCGAGCTGCTTTGCCTGCTGTGTGACCCGGTGCAGCAGTTCCTCGCCCCGTGCCGAGCTGCGGTAATCGGGATGTACCGCCACGCAGGCCATTTCGCCGATTTTCTCTTCCGGATACGGATAGAGCGCGGCACAGGCAATGGTGGTGTTATCACGTTCAATAATGGTGAATTTGTCGATTTCCATTTCCAGCTGTTCGCGGGAGCGGCGCACCAGAATGCCCTGCTGCTCCAGCGGACGGATAAGCTCAAGGATCCCGCCGATATCGTTGATATTGGCGCGGCGTGTCTGTTCCGAGCTTTCCATCACAATCTGTGTCCCGATACCGTCGCGGGAGAAGAGTTCCTGGATAAGCGCACCGTCCTCCTGGTAACTGAGAAGGTGACTGCGTTTCACGCCCCGGCGGCAGGCTTTCACCGCGCCGCGCAGGAAACGGACGGTTCCGGAGTAGTAATCGCCGCTGCCTTCCAGCGCCTGCACATAGTGTTCGGCATCATTCGGGTGCATTTCGGAGATAATCCCGCCGTCATCCGCCACCACGCCTTGCACAGAGCAGAAACCGATCAGCTTTTCCGCTTTCAGTTTGACGGCAATCTGCGTGGCAATTTCCTCGGAAGTCAGATTAAAGCTTTCCCCGGTGACCGACACCGCCACCGGGCCAATCAGCACGATACCGCCGTTATTGAGCTGCCGATTGATGGCATCCTCATCGATCCGGCGGATACGCCCGCTGTGGCAGTAATCAATGCCGTCATCCACACCCAGCGGCTGGGCTATCACAAAATTTCCGCTCACCACATTGATATGCGCACCCTGCAGCGGTGTGTTACTCAGACACATCGACAGACGGGCGGTGATATCGAGCTGTAACTGTCCCGCTGCCTGCTTGACCAGCTCGAGAGTCCGCGCATCTGTCACACGGGTATTTTTGTGATAAACCGGCTCACACTGATGGGCCAGCAGATTTTTTTCAATTTGCGGACGGGCGCCGTACACCACAATCAGGCGGATGCCGAGGCTGTGCAGTAAGCCGATATCATTAACAATACCGGGAAAATTTTCATGCTCGATAGCTTCGCCGCCCAGCATCACCACAAATGTTTTGCCATGGTGAGCATTAATATAAGGAACCGACTGACGGAATCCGTCCACCAGTTCGATACTGCGCTCTTTCATAACACCCCTCGCAAGTGAATTTTTATTCGTAATTTATGTATTTTTATTCTTTTTGCGCAGGAATAGCAAGTGTAAATTTTGGTCGCCGGTGAAGATTTTGCCGGGTTTTATGCCGTGTTATCGCCATATAAGCCAAAAATGCATAATGACAGGGCGCAAATGATTAGATAAAGTGCCGTTTAAATTATTTACGGAATAAATTGTTCTGTTTCTTTATTTTCCGGTTTTTATAATCCGCACCGGTTATTGTTGATTTGATTTACGCTATGGATATTTTTTCATGAGTCATTCTGAACATGATGCGTCACGCCGTCTGTTACTGAAAGGCGCAGCGGCGTTTTGTCTGCTGAGTATCAGCCCGTTCGGCTTTGCGGCATCGTCACAAATTGTGGCGGTGCGTATCTGGCCGGCATCCAGTTATACCCGTGTGACTATTGAGTCGGATCATCCGCTGAAATATAAGCAGTTTTCACTGCAAAACCCGGAACGTATTGTTGTTGATCTGAAAAATGTACATCTCAACAGTGTGCTGAAAGGCATGGATAAGCAGGTGCAGGATCGCGATCCGCATCTGAAGCTGATCCGTGTCGGTCAGAATGACCCGCAGACTGTCCGCCTGGTGTTTGAAGTGAAACAGGCGATGAGCCCGCAGGTGCTGGAACTGACCCCGGTCGCGGAGTTTAAAAACCGTCTGGTGCTTGATTTTTATCCGAAAAATGGTGCTGCGACAGAAGACGATCCGTTGCTGGCACTGCTGGAAGATTACAACCGCGGTGACCTGGAAGAGAGCCTGCCGCGTGAAACGCCGAAACCGGGTAAAGCCGGTCAGGACAGGCCGGTCGTTATTATGATTGACCCGGGCCACGGCGGAGAGGACCCCGGTGCTATCGGGAAATACAAAACCCGCGAAAAAGATGTGGTGCTGCAGATTGCCCGTCGTCTGAAATCGCTGATCGATCGTGAGCCGGGTATGCGTGCCTATATGACACGCAACGAGGATGTGTTTATCCCGCTGTCAGTGCGCGTGGCGAAAGCCCGAAAAATGCGGGCGGATCTGTTTGTCTCAATTCATGCGGATGCCTTTACCAACCGCTCTGCCAGAGGTTCGTCGGTCTTTGCGCTTTCGACGCGGGGAGCAACCAGTAATACCGCGAAATATCTGGCCCAGACCCAGAACGATGCGGATAAAATCGGTGGGGTCAGCAAAAGCGGTGACAAATACCTCGATCAGACCATGTTTGATATGGTGCAGAGTGCGAGTATCAAAGACAGCCTCAAATTCGGTTCAGAAGTGCTGAAACGGATGGGAAATGTCAACAAACTGCATAAACGGACGGTTGATCAGGCCGGGTTTGCGGTACTGAAAGCACCGGATATCCCGTCGATTCTGGTGGAAACCGCCTTTATCAGTAACCTTGAGGAAGAGCGTCTGCTGAAAACCGCCAAATTCCAGCAGGAGATGGCTAATTCGATTTTTCAGGGGATTAAGGCGTATTTTGCCAATGGCGGAGCCGTTGCGCGGCGCAACTGAGAACAGAACAAAGACAATGCATCACAAGGATGTGGTGTGAAACGGACACATACAGTACAAACCGCGTTATGTGCTGAAATAATCGTGTTTCAGTGACGTATTTTGTGTTTTTTCAGGAAAAGTGACAGGGAAATCTGTCAGAAGAGTGGTTGCGGGGGCCGGATTTGAACCGACGACCTTCGGGTTATGAGCCCGACGAGCTACCAGGCTGCTCCACCCCGCGTCCGATTTTGTTAATGATATGAAGGTTGGTTGCGGGAGCCGGATTTGAACCGACGACCTTCGGGTTATGAGCCCGACGAGCTACCAGGCTGCTCCATCCCGCGTCCGAATATCATTAACTGAGCATATTACATTGTATTCACAGACCACACATTTCAAAAATTGGTTGCGGGAGCCGGATTTGAACCGACGACCTTCGGGTTATGAGCCCGACGAGCTACCAGGCTGCTCCATCCCGCGTCTGTGAGGCGCCCACTATACTCAGGATGAGAGCTGATGCAAGTTTTTTCTTGATAAAAAGCTATCCCGCCCCCTGATTCGGTTAATTATCCGGCCGATTGATTGTTTTTTATTCATTTGGCCGGATGATTGCTCAGCGATAAAAAATTAAAGCGGTTGCATAATAAAAGCGATTTGATATCGTTCTCATACATATTGTATTAATTCAAATTATTGGTTGGCAGATGGGTATGAGCAAAACCGGCAGGTATTTGTTGTGCGGTGTATTGTTTTCGTTATTAGTTGGTTGTGAATCCCGCCCGACAGATAAAGGTCAGCAGTATAAAGACGGGCATCTGACGCAGAATTTACAGGAAGTGGCTAACGTCAACAGCCCCGGTATACCGGTCAACGGCCCTGACTTTCTGAAACAGGTGGAAGCCATCCGGACGACCTCTCCGCGTCTGTACAACCAGTACAGTGATAACTTCCGGGCGGTTGAAAACTGGCTGCGTTCCGGTGCGGATACCGCGCAGCTGCGGCAGTTCAACCTGCACAGTTATCAGATGGAAGGTAAAGATAACTACGGAAACGTACAGTTTACCGGCTATTACACCCCGGTTGTTCAGGCCCGTCATACCCGTCAGGGGGAGTTTCAGTATCCTATCTACCGCATGCCGCCGAAAAAAGGCGGTCGCCTGCCGAGCCGTGCTCAGATTTATAACGGGGCGCTGAGTGATAACTATGTCCTCGCCTACAGCAATTCACTGATGGATAACTTCCTGATGGATGTTCAGGGCAGCGCTTATATTGATTTTGGCGATGGTTCTGAGCTGAACTTTTTCGCGTATGCCGGAAAAAACGGACACGGTTATACCAGTATCGGTCGTGTTCTGATCGAGCGCGGCGAGGTGGAAAAGAAAGATATGTCGATGCTGGCGATCCGCAAGTGGGCCGATAGTCACTCTCCGCAGGAAGTGCAGGAATTACTGGAGCAAAACGCCTCTTTTGTCTTTTTCACGCCAAAGCAGTTTGCACCGGTAAAAGGGGCGAGCGCGGTACCGCTGATTGCCAAAGCCTCTGTGGCCTCGGATAAAACCCTGATCCCGCCGGGGACTACGCTGCTGGCGGAAGTTCCGGTGCTGGATAACCAGGGTAATTTTACCGGCCGTTATGATATGCGTCTGATGATCGCACTGGATGTCGGCGGCGCTATCAAGGGGCATCACTTCGATATCTACCACGGTATCGGTCACGATGCCGGGCTGATGGCCGGTTTCTACAATCACTACGGCCGTGTCTGGGTACTGAAAAAAGGGATCCCGCCGATCCTGAACCCGGTGCTGTAGTCTTTCATTCTTGCGGTGTATACTTCGCAATGAAGTATGCACCCGCATTATTTCTTAGTCGTTTCTGTCATTTTTCACCGCAGGTTTCTGTATTATGCAAACCCTTTTATCTGATGCTTATCTGCAGCGTTTTGCCGGTATTGGTCGTCTCTATGGTCAGCAGGCGCTCCGTTTGTTTGCCCGATCTCATTTCTGTGTTGTTGGCATCGGCGGTGTCGGATCGTGGGCGGCGGAAGCGCTGGCGCGTACCGGTATAGGTGCTATTACACTGATTGATATGGATGATGTGTGCGTAACCAATACCAACCGGCAGATCCACGCCATGCAGGGTACGGTCGGGCAGCCGAAAATTGAGGTGATGCGGGAGCGGATCCTGGCTATCAACCCGGAATGTCAGGTGCATTGTACGGATGATTTTGTCACGCCGGACAATGTCGCTGATATGATGAGCCCGGGATTTGATTATGTGATTGATGCTATCGACAGCGTCCGCCCGAAAGCGGCACTGCTGGCTTACTGCCGGCGCAACAAAATTCCGCTGGTCACCACCGGCGGCGCGGGCGGGCAGATCGACCCGACACAGATTCAGGTCGCGGATCTGGCGAAAACCTTACAGGATCCGCTGGCGGCGAAACTGCGTGAACGCCTGAAATCAGACTACGGTGTGCGTAAAAACGGCAAAGGACGGCTCGGGATTGATTGTGTGTTCTCGACAGAGCCGCTGCGTTACCCGCAGGCGGACGGCAGCGCGGCCTGTGGTATGAAGAACAGTACGGAAGGGAGTATGCGGATGGACTGTGCTGCCGGGTTTGGTGCCGCCACCGTGGTCACGGCATCCTTCGGGTTTGTGGCGGTCTCTCATGCACTGAAAAAACTGATGGCAAAAGCGGAGCGTGCTGCGGCTGAGTAAGTCTTTCAGGCGCTGAACCGCTGTGCAATGGCGCGGACGGCATCAATCAGTGCCTGAATCCCGTTTTGTCTGGACTGGCTGAGCTGCGCGCTCAGCCCGTATTGTTGATACGCTGCGGATAAATCCGCGGATAACAGTGCCGCCGGTGTCAGGCCTTCCGCTTCGGTCAGCAGTACCGCCAGCAGACCTTTAACAATCCGCCCGTCACTGTCCCCCCAAAAATGCAGCGTACCATCGTTGCTGAGAGTGCCATCCAGCCAGACGCGGTTTTCACAGCCTTTGATTTCGGTCTCTTCACCTTTGCTTTCCGGCGGCAGTGTCGGTAACTGACGTGCCAGCATCACCAGCTGACGGTATTTTTCCTCCCATGAGCGGCAGGCGGAAAAGGTTTCCGTGAGCTGCTCACGGCGGATAGTGTGACCGAACGGGTGTGCCGGGAATGTGTGTGTCATCTTTTTCTCTCAGTCGTCAGCCAGGATTTCAAGGGCAAACTGTACCGCCTGCACCAGCTGACGGACATCATCCGGCTGATTATACGGCATAAAAGAGACCCGCAGACAGCCTTCCGTGCCCAGCGCCTGACACAGCGGCTGGGCGCAGTGCTGTCCGTGGCGCAGGGCAATATTTTTTTCCGCCAGCAGCGTGGCAATATCACTGTGATGAATACCATCGATATTAAAGGCCAGCAGCGGGCTGCCGGGGCTGCGGTAACTGCGGAAACCGGGCCGTGCCGCAAGTTGCTGCTCCGCAGTGTCACACAGTGCAATGGTGTAATCGTGGGCGGCGGTGAGATCGATGGTATCCAGCCAGCGCAGGGTTTCCCCGAACGCGGTAACACCGGCCACATTCGGTGTTCCTGCTTCAAAACGGGCGGGAACCGGAGCCGGGGTGAAGCTGAAAAAGTCGGTGTCGGTCAGCATTTTGCCGCCGCCCTGCCACGGCTGCATATCACGGAGCAGTTCCTGACGACCATACAGCACACCCAGCCCGTTCGGGCCATAGAGCTTGTGGGCGGAAAATGCATAGAAATCAACATCACTGAGGGTGACATTCAGCGGATGGTGAACCACGCCCTGAGCACCGTCAGCGACAATCAGTGCGCCGTGCTGATGTGCCAGCTGTGCCGCACGGGCGATATCCGGCCGGTATCCGGTAACATTGGACATCTGCGTGACCGCCACCAGCCGGGTGCGCGGTGACAGCAGGGTTGCCAGCTGATCGCAGCAAAGCGTTCTGTCCGCCGTCAGCGGCCATTTCACCAGGGTTGCTCCGGTCTGCTGTGCCAGTATGATCCACGGGATCAGGTTGGAATGATGTTCCATCTCACTGACAATGATTTCATCCCCCGGCTGCAGACGCGGGCGGAAAAAGCCCTGAGCGACCAGGTTCAGGGATTCGGTGGTGCCTTTTGTCCAGATACAGCTGCGGGCATCTTCAGCCTGAATCAGCTGCCGCACGGCGTCACGAGTCTGCTCAAACTGTTCAGTGACGGCTCTGGCCTGCCGGTGATGGCTGCGGTGAACGGTCGCGCCGCTGTCATTCTGATAATAGCGGGCGGTAGCCTGTGTCATCACCTCCGGTTTAAGGGCGGTGGCGGCGCTGTCGAGAAAAACAGTGTCACCGGCAGCCCCGGGGAAGGCACGGCGGAATGTATCGGGAGAAAAGGTTTTCATCAGTGTTATCAACGGCAGCCTGAGATAAACAGAGCTTATGCAAAAAGTGCGGTATCCGGTACATCAGAGGCGCGAGCCTGGCGGTGACCGGCCGGATCGCGGCGGCAGTACCGTCGGCGACGGTTTACTATAATCAACATTGTGGCGGCTTTCCAGACGGGGGACGCGTATCTGCCGGACGGAAGGCAAAAAAAAGCACCGCAATCGGCGGTGCATTCAAAAAATCACTATGGACAGACAGGGTAAATGTACAGGAAGTGAAAAAAACAGTAGCTTAAGCTACTATGTCCGGAACTCCCGGACAACTTGCAAACACAACATCACAACCACATAGCCAAAAGTTTTGCAGTATCGCTACCGTTCAACTTTTCGTTCCGGCTCAGGAAGTGGGCATACTATAGGTATTTGCTGGTGTATCATCAAGGGACAATTTATAATGCTTCGGATTACAAAAACTAATCCCGAATAAACTTACGTTACCGGTATCCGGATCTGACAGAAAAACCAGAAAATGTCCAAACGATTGCCTCCGCTCAACGCACTGCGTGTCTTCGATGCTGCCGCCCGTCATTTAAGTTTTACTAAGGCGGCGGAAGAGCTTTTTGTGACCCAGGCTGCCGTGAGCCATCAGATGAAAAGCCTGGAAGATTTCCTCGGACTGAAATTATTCCGCCGCCGGAACCGTTCGTTGTTGCTGACGGAAGAGGGGCAGAGTTATTATCTCGATATAAAGGAAATCTTCTCAGCGATAAACGATGCCACACGCAAACTTCAGGCGCGCAGTGCCAAAGGGGCACTGACGGTCAGTCTGTCACCGAGTTTCGCGATTCAGTGGCTGGTGCCGCGTCTGTCCGGTTTTCATCAGGCCTACCCGGGGATTGATGTGCGGATCCAGGCGGTTGACCGCGAAGAAGATAAACTGGCTGATGATGTGGATGTGGCGATTTTTTACGGCAGAGGTAACTGGCCGGGTCTGCGTACAGACCGGCTGTATGCGGAATATCTGATCCCGGTGTGTGCGCCGTCACTGATGACCGGTGAACGACCGCTCAAAACACTGACCGATTTGTCGTATCATACACTCCTGCATGATTCATCCCGCCGTGACTGGCAGGCGTATATCCGCCAGGCGGATTTACAGCAGCAGGTCAATGTGCAGCACGGGCCGATTTTCAGCCACAGTGCAATGGTGATTCAGGCCGCAGTACACGGGCAGGGCGTGGCACTGGTCAATAATGTTATGGCAAAAAATGAACTGGATGCCGGTCGCCTGGTGTGCCCGTTTAAAGATATTCTGGTCAGTAAAAATGCGTTTTATCTGGTGTGTCAGGACAGTCAGGCTGATTCCGGTAAAATCGCAGCATTCCGTCAGTGGATTATGGCGCAGGCGGCGAGTGAACAGGAAAAACTAGGTTGGATGACAAGTGAGCAGGATTAACCTGAACATCACATAAGGTATGGCAAATGAATAGTCGGTTGATGTTAATTTTTGCCGGTTTCAGCGGCTTTTTTTATGTTGCATTCGGCGCAATAGGATCGCACCTTTTAACTCCGGTGCTGGCAAAGCACCAGATGGACTGGATTAATCTGGGTCTCCAGTACCAGATCTCACACACACTCGCCCTGATGGGGCTTGCTGCGGTTCTGATGCGCAAAGTGGTGTTGTGGTTTTACTGGAGCGGACTGTTTTTCGGGATCGGCATCTTGCTGTTTTCCGGCAGCCTGTATTGTATGGCGCTGTTACAGATGAAATATTTTGCCTATTTTACGCCGGTTGGCGGGGTAAGTTTCCTGTTAGGCTGGTTTTGTGTATTGATTGGCGCGTTGCGTCTAAGGAAAGTGGCTTCCGGCCATGAATAAAATAGCATTATATTGCCGTCCGGGTTTTGAGAAAGAGTGTGCTGCTGAGATCACGGATAAAGCCGGGCGTCTTGATATTTTTGGTTTCCCGCGGGTGAAAGAGAACAGCGGTTATGTCATTTTTGAATGCTATCAGCCGGATGATGCCGATCGCATTGCAAAAGAGATCCCGTTTAAAGAGCTGATTTTTGCCCGTCAGATGATCGTTGTCGGCGAACTGCTGAAAAACTTACCCGAAAATGACCGGATCACACCGATCATGGGGATGCTGACCGGTGTGGTGGAGCGTGCGGGTGAGCTGCGCGTCGAAGTGCCTGACACCAATGAAGCCAAAGAGCTGATGAAGTTCTGCCGCAAATTCACGGTACCGCTGCGCTCAGCGCTGCGTCAGGAAAAACTGCTGCTGGCAAAAGAGAACCGGGGCCGTCCGGTCATTCATGTTTTCTTTATCGCACCGGGCTGCTGCTATGTCGGTTATTCGTATTCAAATAATAACTCGATGTTCTACATGGGCATCCCGCGTCTGAAGTTCCCGTCAGATGCACCGAGCCGTTCCACCCTCAAGCTGGAAGAAGCGTTCCACATGTTTATTCCGTATGACGAGTGGGAAGAGCGTCTGGAAGGCGGATTACAGGCGGTGGATCTGGGCGCATGTCCGGGCGGCTGGACGTATCAGCTGGTGAAACACAGTATGCGTGTTCAGGCGGTGGATAACGGCCCGATGGCCGAAAGCCTGATGGAAACCGGTCAGGTGCGCCATCTCCGTGAGGACGGCTTTAAGTTCGTGCCGACATCCAAAAATATTACCTGGCTGGTCTGTGATATGGTGGAAAAACCGGCGAAAGTGGCTGCATTGATGACCACCTGGATGGTTAACGGCTGGTGCCGCGAGACGATTTTCAACCTCAAACTGCCGATGAAAAAACGCTATGAAGAGGTATCGCATATCCTCGAAAAAATGGCTGCTGAAATGAAAGAGCAGGGCGTAAATGCGCTGATCCATGCGAAGCATCTGTATCATGACCGTGAGGAAATTACGGTGCATGTTCAGCGGGTGTGGGGAGCGTATAACCCGGATCGGGTCTTCTGATGAGTTATCCCGGCAATGATTGCCGGGATTCTTTTTTGTATCACTTCACTTTCGGCAGGAAAGAAGTATCCATGTAATATTTATCCGGATTTTTCTGGTCCACATAAACAGTAATAAATTCCTGATGAATAAACGGTGCCGGGTCAAATGCAAGATTGTGGCTGTAATACAGTTTCACTGTATTGTCAGCGCTGTTATACCCTTGTGCCACAATCTGAAACGGGCTGCGTCCGTTAATACTGATCATGGTGTTCATGATCACGTCAGTGAACCGGGCGTTGACCGGCATCCCTTCCCGCAGCAGACGCTGACCGGATTTCCCCCGCAGATACATGACAGCCAGCGGCAGCGTACCGCCCAGAGCAAATACTGCCCCCATCCCGAGAAGAACCACAGCTCCGCCGTACAGGCCGCCGAAGGAGTGGATAACTGCGTTATCCGGGCTGCCCGGCGGGTAAATCACATCAATATCGTCACTCAGTGCATTGCGGTATCCGCTGCTGCAATAAGAGGACTCCATAACATACTCGTCCTGCCCGTCAGTGTATTTCACCACCGGGCAATATGACGTGCCGTTATCCGAGCGATGAACAGACAGATCGATGATCTGTCCGCTGACCACAATCCCGTTTTTTTCCTGTGAATAACCGGAAAGGTAAAAGTAGCTGCCGCCCATCAGCATCAGCAAACCAACAACAGCAAAAATCCCTAAAACAATGCGTGCTTTCGTAAACATAGGCCATCCGTCGGCTGGTTAATGTTAATAACGCGGAGAGTGTAGAGGATGCCCGGCGGTTTACCTAACGATTTCAACTTAAGTTAAATTCGGACGGGATTATTCCGGACGAGGCAGAAACGAAACAGGCAAGACAGGCTGCTGCCGGCAGTATGATCATGCCGATTACCACAAAAGTACCGGCAATATAGCGACGCTGAGTAAATGCAGGCATTCCGTTTATCTGGTTTAAGGTTTTTTTCCTGCCGGTAAACGCAGCTGGCTGAGATTTCCCTGTAAATGCAGATCCCGCTTCAGGGTGGCGACGTCACGGCAGCAGTAAGCCATGGCTTTTCCGTCGATCAGTTTCTGACGCCATTTTTCCGGCACCTGGTCAATATTGCTGTAGAGTGAATCCAGATCGGCAAAGGTGCCGAGCAGCGCGGATGCTGCTTTCGGGCCGATACCGGTGATACCGGGAATTTTACTGCTGCTGATACCGCTTAAGCCCCAGAAATCCGGTAATTGTTGCGCGGTAACGCCAAATTCGGCGGCAATAAACGGCATATCGAGCCAGCGTTTCTGAAAATAGTCGCGGATCTGAATCTGCGGGGAGAGCAGCTGGCAGTAGCCTTTGTCGGTGGAGACAATCGTCACTCTGTGTCCCGCCTGACCGACTTTGTGTGCCAGTGTGGCGGCGAGATCATCCGCCTCATCCCCTTCGGAATGCCATGCTTTGATACCGTGACGGGCAAACATTTCCCGCAGCAGCGGCAGTTCCTGCCGGACAACCTCCGGCATCTCACTGCGTCCGGCTTTGTAACCCGGCAGCAGCTGATGACGCCAGCTGTGACGGCGGTCGTCTTCATCAAAGACCGTGACCGCGTGTGTCGGTTGTGCGTGATTCAGGATCTGCATCAGCGCCTGTTCACAGACCAGCAGGCCGGACTGACTCTGCACGGCGTAGATCCGGCGGATCAGATTCATTGCATCGATAATCAGTAAATGGATCATAGTCGCTATATATAATTTCCCCGCCGGCGGCGGGGAAACAGTTCAGAGAAAAAGTATCAGCGGATGATTTCGTAGCATGGCTCGTAAGCCGTGCCGCCCGGTAATTTCATCCGGTGCTGTTCCACAAATCCGCGCAGCATCACATCCATCCGCTGCATAATGGCCTCTTCGCCGTGGATTTTGAACGGCCCGTGCTGTGCGATGGCCTGCATACCGTTTTCTTTCACGTTACCGGCGACAATACCGGAGAACGCACGGCGCAGATCGGCCGCCAGTTTTTCCGGCTCCTGATTGCGGTACAGGTTCAGCGCGGTCATATTTTCATGGGTCGGCTCAAACGGATGCTGCAGATCACCGGCAATTTTAATCGACCAGTTGAAGCTGTAAGCATCCCCGGTGCTGCGGCGGTTGTCTTTCACTTCCGGCATGGCGCGCTTCATCACGCGGGCAACTTCCACCGGATCATCAATAATGATCTGATAATGGCGGGTGGCTTCTTCGCCCAGGGTGTTGATCACGAAATCATTGAGCACACGGAAATAATCG
This sequence comes from Morganella sp. GD04133, assembly GCF_029835375.1. Taxonomy (NCBI): domain Bacteria; kingdom Pseudomonadati; phylum Pseudomonadota; class Gammaproteobacteria; order Enterobacterales; family Morganellaceae; genus Morganella; species Morganella sp. GD04133. The sequence continues at coordinate 51,459 of NZ_JAODZS010000020.1, forward strand.
GCACTCTCTTTCGGCCCGGTCAGCACCAGCGGCAGCACCTGATCTTTGTTGTCAGGATGCATCAGGATCCCCAGCAGGTAGAGCAGCTCTTCAGCTGTGCCGACGCCGCCCGGGAAGATGATGATCCCGTGTGCCAGACGGACAAAACTCTCCAGCCGTTTTTCGATATCCGGCATGATGATAAGTTCGTTTACCAGCGGGTTAGGCGGCTCGGCGGCAATAATGGACGGCTCGGTCAGACCGATAAAACGGCTGTTTTTGTAACCCTGCTGGGCATGGCCGACAGCCGCGCCTTTCATCGGCGCTTCCATGGCACCCGGCCCGCAGCCGGTACAGATATTCAGTTCACGCAGCCCCAGCTCGTTGCCGACTTTACGCCCGTACAGGTATTCGGTTTCATTGATGGAGTGACCGCCCCAGCAGACGATCATATTCGGATCTTCATCAATATGCAGGGCGCGGGCGTTACGCAGAATAAAGAAAATCAGGTTGGTGATATGCGCGCTGTTGTCCAGATTCAGGCCGCGGCAGCGCTCGGCATCGGTGATCTGGGTCTGGACGAACAGAATATCGCGCAGCACGGCAAACAGGTTCGCCTGAAGTGAACGGATAATTTTGCCGTCAACAAACGCATTCTGCGGCGGGTTCACCAGTTCGAGTTTTACCCCGCGCTCACGGCGCAGCACGTTAATATCAAAATCCGGGAAACGGGACAGTAATTCATGACTGTTATCCATCTGGCTGCCGGAATTCAGTACCGCCAGCGAACAGTTGCGGTACAGACGGTACAGGTGACTGCTTGCTGTCCGTTTCAGAACATCAACTTCAAGCTGGGAAAGCAGATCCATAGAGCCTAACGGGCTGATATGTGTGATCAAGTAAAACTCCTTGTTATCCCGTGGATAAATTGTAGTCGTACAGGTTGCGCGCTGTCTGCCTTACTGACGGGCAAGACGGTCCGCAGACGGTGTAAAGTCCGTATTGGTGCGCCACGGATTGATATCCAGCCCGCCGCGCCGTGTATAACGGGCGTAGACAGTCAGGGCAACCGGGCGGCAGTGTGTGTTCAGATCGGTAAAAATCCGCTCAACACACTGCTCATGAAACTCGTTATGGTTGCGGAATGACACCAGATACCGCAGCAGTTTTTCACGATCAATTTTGGGCCCGCGATACTGTATGGCAACGGAGCCCCAGTCAGGCTGCTGTGTAATCAGGCAATTTGATTTTAGCAGGTGGCTGACTAACGTTTCTTCAACGACATCGTCATTTTCATTGACGGCATCAATAAGATAATCACTGCTGAACTGATAATCCGTAATCGTAATATCCTGATAATCAATACATTCGCCGGTAAAATCAATGATTTTTTGTTCCGTGAACTGATCCGGGCGCAGCAGTTCCACCGTCACCGCTCCCTGTGCGCAGGCGCTTAAATCCTGTTCGAGTGTGTGGCGGACATCATCCGCAGAGGCAAATACTGTCTGGTTAAAGCTGTTGAGATAGAGTTTGAAGCTCTTGGATTCGATCAGGTTCAGCCCGGCGGCATCAAGAGAAACATAGCCGAGCGCAACGCAGGGCACGCCGTTCGGCTGTAACCAGGAAAGCTCATAGAGGGTCCACAGATCTGCGCCGCGAAAAGGCAGATCATCCACATGCAGATGCAGTGCATCCCGGTTGAGGCTGCGCGGCACACCCTGTAACAGAGCGGGATTGTAATGCTGCTCATAACCGGTTTTTTTACCGAGCGTCAGTGACGCCAGTTCCGCCTTTCCTTCATACAGAGACATAAATAACCCTTTTACCTCAGGTGAAAAATAGTACCGCCTGTCGCCAATACAGTCTGTCATACGTTACTATAGCGGCATGATACTTTTATGTTTAACAGGTTTTGCGATATGACCCGCACAGTTTCTCAGGCGTTACATCAGTTTACCCGGCATTATGTCGGTTTATGGCAGGAAAAAACAGGTTTACCGCCGATCAGTCACGATCTTTATGGTATTCCTTCCCCGTGTATTATCCGCACCGGTGATGAGTGTGTGTACTGGGAACCGGCGAAATTCACCGCAGACACGCATTTGCAGCCGGTTGAAAAAGCACTGGATATTCAGCTGCACCCGGATATCAGTGAATTTTACACACAGCAGTTTGCCGGGGATATGCAGGCTGTTTTCGAGGACATTCAGCTCAGTCTGGTACAGGTCTGGAGTGAGGATGATTTTATCCGCTTACAGGAAAACCTGATTGGTCATCTGGTTACGCAGCGCCGCCTGAAACTGCCGCCGACACAGTTTATCGCCACGCTGGAATCGGAATTCGACATGATTTCTGTCTGTAATCTGAACGGTGAAGTGATCCTTGAAACGTTCGGCACCACAAAACGCCGTGTGCTGGCAGCGGACACCGCATCGTTCCTGTCACAGCTGACGGCGGTATGCCCGGTATAAATATCACTGACAGCGGTGTGGGATTTTACCGGAGATAACTGTAATACCACTTGCCGGGAAATTGCGGATTACTGAAAATAATCTTTAAATTCAGTTAATTGATATTTTTATACCACGGTGATTTAGCGCCGGTATTATTGTCTGCCACGCCGTGCTGCGGCATGCTGTCCGTGCCCATAAGGAAGTGGACGGAAATACACGGATGTATTTTCAGCAGAGACAGGATGTTATTTTATTAGAAACGAGGGGGGATTTTCCCCCTCGTTTTTAATCCTCCCGCAAATCCCCGTTATGCCTTTTTATGTCTTCCGGACAGGAATTGATTTTTACTTATCTGACCTCAATGTTACGCTACAGATATCAGCGGCATTGGCTGCGGAAAATGAATTTTACAGCGTAAACAGGTTTCAGTTATGACAAAACATCAGCAGATTACTGCGATCCTGACGGACATCGAGAACGAGATGCGTGCCGTCGATCTGTGGCAGGGGCAGCCTCCGGCAGCAGATGCATTTGAGAGTGAACTGCCGTTTGCGGTGGATACCATGAATGCCCACGAATGGTTACAGTGGATCCTTATCCCGCGTCTGTATGCCATGATTGAGCAGGGCGCGGCACTGCCGTCCGCCTTTCAGATAGCCCCGTATTTTGAAGAACATTACCGGGGAGATGACCAGGCCGCACGCTATCTGGTGCTGCTTAACCATTTACGGGCACTGGACGGGCTTTTCGCGTGACACGATCATTGCAGGACTCGCCATTACCGGAAAAACCATTACTGGAAATCTGTTATCAGGATGAACATATCGTCGCGGTGAATAAACCCGCCGGATGGCTGGTACACCGCAGCTGGCTTGACCGTCATGAAACGGTGTTTGTGATGCAGACACTGCGCGACCAGATAGGTCAGCATGTTTTTCCGGTTCACCGTCTCGACAGACCGACTTCCGGCGTGCTGCTGATGGGGCTGTCATCAGAGGTGGCGCGGCTGCTGTCACAACAGCTTGAACGGCATGAAATGCAGAAAACCTATCATGCGGTGGTGCGCGGCTGGATAGAAGAAACGGCGACGCTGGATTACCCGCTGGTGGAGGAGCTGGATAAAATTGCTGATAAATTTGCGGCGGAAAAACCGGCGCAACCGGCGGTGACACACTACCGCCCGCTGGCGAAAGTGGAATGTCCGGTGGCTATCGGGCGCTATCCCACCTCCCGTTTTACCCTGACAGAACTGAAACCGGAAACCGGACGTAAACACCAGCTGCGCCGCCATATGCAGCATCTGCGGCATCCGATTATCGGTGATACCGCACACGGCGATCTGCGTCAGAACCGGGGCTTTACAGAACATTTCGGCAGCCGCAGGCTGATGCTGCACGCGTCGGAACTGGCGCTGACACATCCGGTCAGCGGAGAGCCGCTGGTATTGCATGCCGGTTTTGATGAAACCTGGCAGCGGGTGGCGGAACAGCTTGGCTGGACATTACCCTGATTTATTAATAATTTGATTTTACTGATGAAAAAGGACGGATAATGGCACGTATCGGTATTTTTATCGGCACAGTTTACGGCAACTCGCTGGCTGTGGGGGAAGAGGCAAAGACCATTCTGGAGCAGGCCGGTCATGAAGTGGTGTTATTTGATGAACCGGAACTGTCGCAGTGGAAAGATTATCTCACGGATGTGGCGCTGGTGATCACCTCTACCACCGGGCAGGGCGATTTGCCGGATAATATCCGCGAACTGTTTGCCGGTCTGCGGGATGACATCGGTTACCAGCCGTCACTGCGTTACGGTATTATTGCGCTGGGTGACAGCAGTTATGATAATTTCGCCGGCGGCGGTCGTCAGTTCAATGAGTTACTGCAGGAACAGCATGCGCAGCGTATCGGCGAGATGCTGGTGATTGACGGCGCAGACGTTGCTGCACCGGAAGAGTTTGCGCAGCCGTGGCTGAAAACCTGGGCGGCACTGGTCAGCTGATCACGGAAAATTAATGCCGCAGCGGCTTTGCAGCACTGCGGCACTGTTTCATCCGGTTACTTGCGGGTCAGTTTTTCCAGATCGCTTTCAATTTCGGCGATCTTATTGGACACCACATGCTCCAGATGGCGGAGATCGTCGAGGATCTTACGTTTCAGGTCGATTTCCGGCATTGCGCTTTCGGTCTGCTGGCAGATGGTATCCAGCTCTTCAATGACATAACGCAGGTTGCTGTTGATCTCATTAATCTCTTTGAAACCCTGTGCATCCTGGATAGTCTTGCGCTGACGCGGGTACTTAAACTTCACGCTCTTGGCAAAAAACTCACCTTTATCCTTGCGGAAATAGATTTTCAGAATGTCATTGTTCGCTTCCTGGCGAAGCGTATAGCGATCAATATCTTCAGGATGCGTAATTCCCAGACTTTTTAAATTGTCGTACATGTGCGCCACCTATTGATTGTTATTCTGTCCTGTTTCCGCCGTAAAAGGCGGAAGATAAGATGCACGGATAAAAAAATAGCGGAGTTATTATCCGCTATTTCTGAGATTAGTCTATGGTGCGTAACAATTCATTAATTCCGACCTTGCCGCGCGTTTTTTCATCCACTTTTTTGACAATCACCGCACAATAGAGGCTGTAACGACCATCTTTTGACGGCAGATTACCGGAGACCACCACAGAGCCCGCCGGGACACGGCCGTAATGGATTTCGCCGGTTTCGCGATCATAAATTTTGGTGCTCTGGCCGATATACACGCCCATGGAAATCACCGAGCCGGTTTCCACAATCACCCCTTCCACCACTTCGGAACGCGCGCCGATAAAGCAGTTATCCTCGATAATGGTCGGATTGGCCTGTAACGGCTCTAATACCCCGCCGATACCGACACCGCCGGAGAGATGCACGTTTTTACCGATCTGCGCACAGGAGCCGACAGTCGCCCAGGTATCCACCATTGTGCCTTCATCCACATAGGCACCGATATTGACGTAAGACGGCATCAGCACGGTATTGCGGGCGATAAACGCACCACGGCGGGCTGCCGCAGGCGGTACCACACGGAACCCTTCGCGCTCAAAACGCGCCTGGTCGTAATCCGCGAATTTCATCGGGACTTTATCAAAGTAGCGGGATTCCGCCCCGTCCATCACCTGATTGTCACTGATGCGGAAAGAGAGCAGCACTGCTTTTTTCAGCCACTGATGTGTCACCCAGGTGCCGCCGATTTTTTCAGCGACCCGCAGTTTTCCGCTGTCCAGTAACTCAATCACCTGATTAACTGCGTCACGCAGTGCCGGGGTGGCAGTTGCCGGTGTCACAGCGGCGCGATCTTCAAAGGCGGATTCAATAATGGCCTGTAATTGCTGCATCGGTGTTCGTTTCCTTTTATCTGGTGCTTTGATGAATTTACTCTGTTTTATCCTTTGAATTGAGGGCTTTTGTCAACCGCTCAGTCAGTTCTTCCTGAATATTTTTATCCAGCGCTTTATTATCCTTATCCGTCAGAATAAAAATATCCTCGACTTTTTCGCCGGTTGTGGTGATACGCGCGCCGTGCAGCTGAAGATCCAGTCCGGCAAAAATCTGACCGACCTGTGCCAGCAGTCCGGGTTTATCCAGCGCATACAATTCCATGTAGCTGCGCAGGCCGCGTTTATTGTGAATAAACTTCACCCGCGTCGGCACATCAAAATGGCGCAGTTTGGCGGGCGCGGTCCGGGTGCGGTGGTTCGGCACATAGTCTGTGGTGACCGCACGCGCCAGTGTTTTGCGGATGGTGTCATGGCGATCGGCGGCGAGCGGCTTGCCGTCCGGCTCCAGCACCACAAAGGAATCCATTGCCATATTGTCGCGGTTGGTAAAAATCTGGGCATTCTGAACACTGAGATTGCGGCGATCCAGCTCGCTGACCACCGAAGCAAACAGGGACGGACGGTCATTGCACCAGATAAAAATCTCACTGCCACCGTGGCTGCGCTGGTTACTGATCAGGATCAGCGGTGATGCCATATCATTTTTCAGCAGCGCCCCGGCGTGCCAGGCAAGCTGCTCCGGGGTATGGCGCAGAAAATAATCCGCATGACAGCGCGACCAGAACCGGTTCAGTTTTTGCTCATCGGCACCGTCCTGACGCAGCAGCGCCAGCGCACGATCGCGGTGGTGGCGGATCCGCTGGCGCAGATTCGGTTTGTTATGCACTCCGCGTAATAACTGGTTCTCGGTGCTGATAAACAGCTCGCGCAGCAGGCTGCGCCGCCAGCCGTTCCAGAGTGAGGCATTGGTCGCCCATATATCGGCAACGGTCAGGCAGATGAGGTAACGGAGCCGCTCTGTACTCTGTACCTCAGCGGCAAAGGTACGGATCACTTCCGGATCCTGAATATCCCGGCGCTGTGCGGTCACCGACATCAGCAGGTGTTTTTCCACCAGCCAGCTGACCAGATCGGTATCTGCTTCATTCAGGCCGTGATATTCACAGAATTCCCGTGCATCTGCCGCACCAAGAACGGCATGATCGCCCTGTCTGCCCTTGGCGATATCGTGGAACAGAGCCGCGAGGCGCAGCAGTTCCGGCTGCGGCAGTTTCGGCCAGACATCCACACACACCGGATGATTCACCCGCTCAGATTCCAGCCTGAAAGTATCGATTTTTCCCAGCACCCGCAGTGTGTGTTCATCCACGGTATAGGCATGGAACAGATCGAACTGCATCTGCCCGACAATATTGCCCCACAGCGGCATATAGGCACCCAGCACGCCGTGGCGGTGCATCGGAACAAACGCGGCACTCACACCACGCGGATGGCGCAGGATCGCGATAAACAGTTCTCTGGCCTCCGGATACTCCATCAGCGGGCGACTGAGGTGGCGCCGGGCATGGCGCAGCTGACGCAGTGTGCCGGAATGAATGCCGGTGATGGTGTCATCGCAGGCCATGCGGTAAAACATCCGCATAATGGCAGCGGGATCCTCACTGAACAGCGAATCACGGATAAGCCCGATACGGTGGCCGTACAGCTGAAAATCCTTATCAAGTGGTTTGGGGGTATCGTGGTGCCTGGCGTGCAGAATCGCTTCGTCGAACAATTGCAGCAGCATCTCATTGAGTTCGGACACGCGGCGGGTGACGCGGTAATAGGCTTTCATCATCCGCTCGACCGGCTGATTGTGTTCGCCGTCATACCCCAGTTGCTCCGCCACACTGAGCTGGCGGTCAAACAGCAGGCGGTTGTCGTAGCGGCTGAGTGACAGATGCAGGGCAAAGCGGATGCGCCAGAGCATATCCAGACACTCATTCAGCTCTTCCCGCTCGGCATCGGTCAGGAATCCGGAACCGGCCATTTCATACAGCGATGTCGCGCCGAAATGACGGCGGGCCACCCAGAGCAGGGTGTGGATATCACGCAGTCCGCCCGGACTGCTTTTGATATCCGGCTCCAGGTTATAACTGGTGCTGTGATAGCGGGCGTGGCGCTCTTTCTGCTCTGCCAGTTTGGCGGCAAAAAAGCGCGGTGACGGCCAGAAGCTGTCATTAAATATCTGCCGCTGTAACTGCAGGAACAGCGGCAGAGTGCCGCAGATAAGGCGCGATTCAATCAGGTTGGTGGCGACAGTCAGGTCGCCGAGCCCTTCGCGGAGACACTCATCGAGGGTGCGGACACTGTGGCCGACCGTCAGTTTCAGATCCCACAGTACCGCAATAAACTCACCGATTTTCGGCGTAAGTACTGCCGGCAGCGGGGCTCTGCTCAGCAGCAGGATATCGATATCCGACAGCGGGTGCAGTTCCCGGCGACCGTAACCGCCGACTGCCACCAGGGCGAAATCCGCCACCTCATCAAAACGGAAAAACTGCCACAGGCGGATCAGCAGCTGATCGATATAATCACTGCGGGTCAGCAGCAGGGTATGAACCGGCTGGCCTTCGCGGAAAGCCTCCGCCTGCCAGCGGCGGTAATGTTCCAGGTGTTCGCGCAGCACCGGCAGCTGCAAATCATCATCAGTAAAGGATAACGGCGAGGCGGGTTTCAGGGCTGATGCGGTATTCCGGGCGTTGTCCATACGGGATCCTTGTGGCAGAGGCGTTCTGCTGCAAGGTTACTGCGTCAGCGGGGAAATAACCAGTTTTTTGCCGGTCCGCCGGGGTTATATCAGCACCGGGCCGGGCATCGGGATAAACTGCAGAATAATGCGTTTGTTTTCATCATCCACCCGGTAAACCAGGCAGCTGCGGAAGTAGTTATGCAGGACATCACTGAGGTTAATATAGGTATCTTCGGCGATCCCGCAGCCGCTGCTCTGTCCGTCTGTGCGGCACATGCCCTGATTGACGATATCCTTCAGGTACGGGGAGGATTGCAGGATGTCCGGCGCGTTATCATCGGTACTGAAACTGAACAGCACGCGATCCGGTGAGGCGGTCAGACGGGTGATACGGTAGCTCTCCCCGGCATTCAGGTACTGCCTGCTCTCGGTTGCCAGCGCAGTGGTATCAATATTCAGGGCAGTGATGCTGATCCGGCCGTTGAAATAGGGATTTTCTGTCGGCAGCAGGATATTTTTCCGTGTCGGAAACGACTGTTGTGACAATGCAATCAGCGTGAAATAGGAGCCCAGTCTGCTTGCCGGGACATATACTGACTGATGATCAAACATTGGTTTGGTAAAGGCCAGATCAAACAGATTCAGTTCGTAAATATTCTGGTGGATCTGCACACCGACAGCATACCCGCGCGCAACAAACTCTTTTTGCCACCAGCCGAACGATTTGGTCAGGAAATAAAACGGCACCAGCATGACAAGCAGGATCAGTGTGGCAATACCAATAATGATACAGGCGGATTTCCGGGGGGAAGTCGTCATGCAGGTTTTATTCCTCAGCGTCCTGACGGCGGGGAGGTATCATGCCCGGCATGTGCGCCGGACATGAATACAGAGCGGTTACTGCGCAACGAGAATACGGGAAAGCACACCTTCCTCATCTTTACGCAGGGTCATGATTTCACAGCCGTCATCGGTGACAACCAGCGTGTGTTCATATTGTGCGGATAAACCGCGATCTTTGGTTTTGACAGTCCAGCCGTCTTTCATGGTACGGATGCGGTAATCACCGGTGTTCAGCATCGGTTCGATGGTAAATGCCATGCCTTTTTTCAGCACCACGCCGCCGTCATCACCGTCATAATGCAGCACCTGCGGCTCCTCGTGGAAACCTTCGCCGATACCGTGACCGCAGTAATCGCGCACGACAGAGTAATCATGGCCTTCCGCGAATTTCTGAATAGCCGCGCCGATAGTCCGCAGGCGGATGCCCGGTTTGACCATACGCAGTGCCAGATAGAGGCTCTCCTGTGTCACGCGGCACAGACGCTCACCCTGAATCGTCGGTTTTCCGGCGATAAACATGGCGGAGGTGTCGCCGTGGAACCCGTCTTTGATAACAGTGACATCGATGTTCACAATATCACCGTTTTTTAAGATTTTATCTTCGCTCGGAATGCCGTGGCAGACCACATCATTGACGGAGATACAGACAGATTTCGGAAAGCCGTGGTAACCGAGACAGGCGGAAATGGCCTGCTGTTTTACCGTAATATGCTCGTGACAGATGCGGTCGAGTTCACCGGTACTGACACCCGGCACAACATGCGGGGCGATAATTTCGAGCACTTCAGCCGCAAGACGACCGGCGACACGCATCTTCGCGATGTCGTCTTCTGTTTTGATTGTAATTGCCATAATTATTGATATCCGAACCGGGAATGCCCGTTACTTTACTTAGGAAACTGGTACTGAGACGCAGTATGTTATCAGCCGGAGAAAAGGATGCCAATCATTGCGCGGAAACCCGGCAGACAACGGATAACCGCCGGCATGAAAACTGAAGAAAATGTGGTATCACTGCGGCTTTTATGGTATAAAGCGCGCCGGCATTCCGTGTATTTTGCCCGGTTGCCGGAAACTTAAATTAACTCAACTGTTATAACACACACGAATCGGCACGTGCGCCGGGGTGCTCCGAAGCTTAACGCTGACAGGGAGTCGGCAGCATGGGATTCGTGGAGGCATAACCCCAACTTATTATTTACAGAGGTTTAAAATGGCTACTGTTTCCATGCGCGATATGCTCCAGGCGGGCGTTCACTTCGGTCACCAGACTCGTTACTGGAACCCGAAAATGAAACCATTCATCTTTGGTGCCCGTAACAAAGTGCATATCATCAACCTGGAAAAAACTGTTCCGATGTTCAACGATGCATTAGCTGAACTGAACAAAATCGCTTCACGCAAAGGTAAAATCCTGTTCGTAGGTACTAAGCGTGCTGCAAGCGAAGCGGTACAGGAAGCTGCAATCAGCTGTGACCAGTTCTTCGTGAACCACCGCTGGTTAGGCGGTATGCTGACTAACTGGAAAACAGTCCGTCAGTCAATCAAACGCCTGAAAGATTTGGAAGCACAGTCTCAGGACGGTACTTTTGACAAACTGACCAAGAAAGAAGCGCTGATGCGTACCCGTGAACTTGGTAAGTTAGAAAATAGCCTGGGCGGTATCAAAGACATGGGCGGTTTACCTGACGCTCTGTTTGTTATCGATGCTGAGCACGAGCACATTGCAATCAAAGAAGCAAACAACCTGGGTATCCCTGTATTTGCTATCGTTGATACTAACTCTGATCCGGACGGTGTTGATTTCATCATCCCTGGTAACGACGATGCAATCCGTGCAATCAAGCTGTACCTGGGCGCAGTCGCGACGTCTGTCCGCGAAGGCCGTTCACAGGATCTGGCTGTTCAGGCTGAAGAATTAGCCGCTGAATAATCTGAGTCCGCTCTCTGAGCGCTCTTATTAACCAGGTATTGCTGCAAATGGTTAGGGAGCCGTCATGGCTCCCTATACGCATCTGATATACGAACAACTCCCCGCAGAAACAGTTTCTGCAGGCTCATCGAGGAAATAACATGTCTGGAATTACCGCTGCACTGGTAAAAGAACTGCGTGAACGTACTGGCGCAGGTATGATGGAATGTAAAAAAGCACTGGTTGAAGCAAACGGTGATATCGAATTAGCTATCGATAACATGCGTAAATCCGGCCAGGCAAAAGCAGCGAAAAAAGCAGGCCGCGTTGCTGCTGAAGGCGTTATCTTATCTGCAGTCAGCGCAGATGCTAAATTCGGCGCACTGATCGAAGTTAACTGTGAAACAGACTTCGTTGCAAAAGATACCGGTTTCCTGGCATTCGCACAGGACATCCTGAATTTCGTTATGGCTGAGAAAACGGCTGATGCAGAAGCTATCGTTGCGAAATTCGAAGAACAGCGTGTTGCACTGGTTGCTAAAATCGGTGAAAACATCAGCTTCCGTCGCGCTGCTATCTTAGAAGGCGACATCGTTGGTTCTTATATGCACGGCGCACGTATCGGTGTTCTGGTTGCTGCAACCGGCGCAAACGAAGAACTGGTTAAACACATTGCTATGCACGTTGCGGCAAGCAAACCTGAATATACCAAACCTGAAGATGTTCCTGCTGATGTTGTTGCTCACGAGAAACAAATCCAGCTGGATATCGCAATGCAGTCCGGTAAACCTCAGGAAATCGCAGAGAAAATGGTTATCGGCCGTATGAACAAATTCACCGGCGAAATCTCTCTGACCGGTCAGCCGTTCGTTATGGAACCAAGCAAATCTGTCGGCGACCTGCTGAAAGAAAACAAAGCAGACGTGACTGCATTCATCCGTTTCGAAGTGGGTGAAGGTATCGAGAAAGCTGAAGCTGACTTCGCTGCAGAAGTCGCGGCAATGAGCAAATAATCATTGCATATCAGAGCCGCCGGAAGGCGGTTCTGTTTTATCTGTCGTACCCCTGTTTATCATCCGGGCATCCGTCCGGGTATCTCTGGCAATAAATTCATCTGTTTAGGACAGAACACCATGGCTACCAATGCAAAACCTGTTTATCAACGTATTCTGCTGAAGCTCAGTGGCGAGGCTTTACAAGGGAATGAAGGTTTCGGAATTGATGCGACTGTACTTGACCGTATGGCGCAGGAAATTAAGGAACTGGTTGAACTGCAGATTCAGGTCGGTGTCGTTATTGGCGGGGGCAATCTGTTTCGCGGCGCAGGCCTGGCCGAAGCCGGTATGAACCGCGTTGTCGGTGACCATATGGGTATGCTGGCAACCGTGATGAACGGTCTGGCAATGCGTGATGCACTTCATCGCGCTTATGTGAATGCGCGGCTGATGTCTGCGATTCCGCTCAACGGCGTTTGTGACAATTACAGCTGGGCTGAGGCAATCAGTCTTTTACGTCACGGTCGTGTGGTTATTTTTTCTGCCGGAACAGGCAACCCATTCTTTACCACAGATTCTGCGGCCTGTCTGCGCGGGATCGAAATTGAAGCGGATGTGGTGCTGAAAGCCACAAAAGTGGATGGTGTTTACTCAGCCGATCCGGCCAAAGACCCGGATGCGGTGCTGTATGAAAAACTCAACTATCAGGATGTGCTGGAACGCGAACTGAAAGTAATGGATCTGGCGGCCTTTACCCTGGCCCGTGACCATAACCTGCCAATCCGTGTTTTCAACATGAACAAACCCGGCGCATTACGCCGTGTTGTGATGGGCGAGAACGAAGGTACCTTGATTTCGCGTGACTAAACGCCGGGACACCGGCGGAATTTGACGGTATCATTTATAAATCGATTCGCCAAAATTATACTGCGGGCCGCGCGACAGGCACGGTCTGAAAAATTACCCGTTTCCAAGGACTCATAACGTGATTAATGAAATCCAGAAAGACGCGCAGGAACGCATGGAAAAATGCGTCGAGTCGCTGAAATCCCAAATCAGTAAAGTGCGCACCGGCCGTGCTTCCCCGAGCCTGCTGGACGGTATCGTGGTTGAATATTACGGTACACCGACTCCGCTGCGTCAGTTAGCTAACGTGGTTGCAGAAGATTCACGCACCCTGGCTATCACTGTGTTTGACCGTTCCATGTCACCGGCTATCGAGAAAGCGATTATGGCCTCTGACCTCGGTTTAAACCCGTCATCTGCCGGTACGGTTATCCGTGTTCCGCTTCCTGCACTGACTGAAGAACGTCGTAAAGACCTGATCAAAGTCGTCCGCGGTGACGCTGAGCAGGGTCGTATTGCTGTGCGTAACGTCCGCCGTGATGCGAACGATAAAGTCAAAGCACTGCTGAAAGACAAAGAAATCAGTGAAGATGATGATCGCCGTTCCCAGGACGACGTTCAGAAAATGACTGATCTGTTTATCAAAAAAATCGATGATGCACTGGCAGCAAAAGAAAAAGAGCTGATGGAATTCTGATCCGGATGCGGTGCTGAACAGAACATACAGAAATAGTGCCTGACGGCACTATTTTTTTACTTATCAGTTGCGGAAATGACTTCTCACCCTCCGTTGACCAAAGTGCTATACTTTTGCGATTCGAAATAACGATAAAGTCACATTGAGTATTTATCATGAAAGGTTTGGCCATTCTCGGATCCACGGGATCTATCGGTAAAAACACACTCTCGGTTATTCGTCAGCATCCGGATCTGTTCCGTGCGGTGGTTCTGGCTGCCGGGAAAAATGTTCAGACGATGTTTGAACAGTGTCTGGAATTTAAACCCCGCTATGCGGTGTTATCCGACGAAGTGGCTGCCGGTGAATTGCGCATTCAGCTGAAACTCCACGGCAGTGCAACCGAAGTGCTCAGCGGCAGTGCCGCTATCTGTGAAGTGGTTCAGCTTGATGAAGTGGATCAGGTCATGGCTGCCATTACCGGTGTGGCCGGGCTGCTGCCGACCCTCGCGGCTATCCGTGCGGACAAGCGTATTCTGCTGGCAAACAAAGAAGCGCTGATCACCAGCGGGCGTCTGTTTTTTGCCGCCATGAGCACCAGCCGCGCTGAACTGTTTCCTATCGACAGCGAACACAACGCGATTTTCCAGTCCCTGCCAACCGGCGTACAGTTATCGCTCGGGCATGCTGACCTGACTGCCGCCGGTATTGATTCCATTATCCTGACCGGCTCCGGCGGCCCGTTCCGCGAAACCACCTTATCTGAACTGGCTAATATGACCCCGGATCAGGCCTGCGCACACCCGAACTGGTCAATGGGACGTAAAATTTCCGTGGATTCCGCCACGATGATGAATAAAGGTCTTGAATATATTGAGGCGCGTTATTTCTTTAATGCATCAGCGAAACAAATGGAAGTGGTTGTGCATCCGCAGTCGGTGATCCACTCCATGGTCCGCTATACTGACGGCAGCATTATCGCGCAGCTGGGCACCCCGGATATGCGTACCCCGATCAGTTACTCCATGAGTTATCCGGAGCGTATCACCGCCGGGGCTGAACGTCTTGATTTCACCCGCATGGGCGGCCTGACATTCACTGAGCCGGATTATAACCGTTATCCGTGCCTGAAACTGGCGATCGACGCCTGTGATGACGGGCAGGCGGCAACCACGGCAATGAATGCCGCGAATGAAGAAACCGTGCAGGCATTTTTACAAAACAGAATCCGTTTCACAGATATCGCGCAAATAAACCGTATGGTAGTGGAAAATCACCGGTTTACGGAACCTCAGTCAATTGATGATGTCCTTATTATTGATAAACAGGCGCGGGAACTGACCCGCAAATCAATCGGAAAAATCGCGAAGTAATTAATTTATATTAACGGGTTGCGTTTGTCGGTGAATAGCGCAAGTGATATAGTTCAGCGTTGCGATTTCTGTAAATCAGATTTTTAATGACCGGTTAATGACACCATGACGCTATCACTGACAAACAGAGACAACACCGTGAACCTGCACGGTGTTTTTGTGTCTGACGCCATGTATTAACCGATACCTCAAAGGATTAACTTGCGTGACAGTATCCAGTGAAAATGCCTCAGAAAAGCCGGGACCTCAGCATGTCGCCATTATTATGGACGGCAACGGCCGCTGGGCAAAAAAACGCGGAAAATTGCGGGTTTCCGGCCATCGCGCAGGGATCAAATCGGTCCGCAGCTCGGTCAGTTTTGCCATCAAAAACCAGATACAATCCCTGACACTTTATGCCTTCAGCAGTGAGAACTGGAACCGTCCTGAACAGGAAGTTCACTCACTGATGGAGTTGTTTGTCTTTGCGCTGGATAACGAAGTTAAAAGCCTGCACAAACACAATGTCAGATTATCCGTTATCGGTGATATCAGCCGGTTCAGTCCGCGTCTGCAGGAGCGCATCCGCCGCGGTCAGGTGTTGACCGCCAATAATACCGGTTTACAGCTGAATATCGCCGCCAACTACGGCGGGCGCTGGGATATCACCCACAGTGTGAAACAGGTGATAGCACAGGTGCAGCGCGGGGAGCTGTCCGCTGAGGATGTCAGCGAACAGGATATCAGCCGTCATATCTCACTTCATGACCAGCCGCCGATTGATCTCGTGATCCGGACCGGTGGTGAGCATCGTATCAGCAACTTCCTGCTCTGGCAGGTTGCGTATGCCGAATTTTATTTTACAGAAGTGCTGTGGCCTGACTTTGATGAAAACGCATTCAGCGATGCGGTAACCTCTTTTACACAGCGTGAGCGCCGTTTCGGCGGAACCACACCTGATGATCAGTCTGAGCAGGCTCCGGGAGGAAATGTTGCTTAAGTACCGTCTAATTACTGCCATTATTTTAATTCCGCTGGTCCTGCTGGCGATGTTTATGCTCGCGCCACAGCATTTCGGCTGGGTGGTGATTGCTGTATGTGGTCTGGCCGGCTGGGAATGGGCGCAGTTTGCCGGTCTGAAAGGTAGCGGACAACGTATTGTTACCGGTGTGCTGTTTGCCGCCGGTCTGACTGCGTGGCAGCTGACACTGGATATGAGTAATCTGATGGCGGATACGACAGTGCAGGTCAGCCTGTGGGCCGCGCTAGTCTGGTGGGTCTGCGCGGTGCTGCTGGTGATCAGTTTTCCGAAATCCGCTGCGTTGTGGAAAGATTCTGTGATTATCCGCCTGATCTTCGGTGTGGTGACCATTGTTCCGTTTTACAGCGGCATGATGGTACTGCGCAACCAGGGATATGCGGCCGGTGATGTGTATCAGGGTGCCTGGTGGCTGCTGTATGTCATGCTGCTGGTCTGGGCGGCAGATTCCGGGGCGTATGCCTTCGGCCGCCTGCTGGGCAAACACAAAATGGCACCGCGTGTCTCGCCGGGCAAAACCCTGGAAGGTCTTGCCGGTGGCCTGATTACCGCCGGTCTGGTGTCCTGGCTGTTCAGCCACTATTCGCCGTTACAGACACTGCCGGAAAATCTGATTATTGTGTCAGTGATTGTGGTTCTGATTTCCGTGTTCGGTGATCTGACCGAAAGCATGTTTAAACGCCAGTCAGGTGTGAAGGACAGCAGTCAGCTGATCCCGGGACATGGCGGTGTGATGGATCGCATTGACAGCCTGACCGCAGCAGTGCCGGTATTTGCCGGTCTGATCCTGTTAGTATTCTCCGGCTTTTAAGCACACCGGGAGCAGACAGAAAACGCATGATGACTTTTCTCTGGAACTCAGCCGCTTTTATTATCGCACTGGGGATTTTGGTTACCGTACATGAATTCGGGCACTTTTGGGTGGCCCGGCGCTGCGGTATTTTTGTCGAACGATTCTCCGTCGGTTTCGGTAAAGCACTCTGGCGGCGCACAGACAAACACGGAACCGAATTTGTCATCGCCATGATCCCGCTCGGCGGCTATGTCAAAATGCTGGATGAGCGTGTGGCACCGGTGGCGCCGGAGCGCCGTCATCAGGCGTTCAATAACAAAACCGTCGGTCAGCGGGCAGCGGTGGTCAGTGCCGGGCCGATCGCTAACTTTTTGTTAGCTATCGTGGCGTACTGGATTGTGTTTATGATCGGTGTGCCGGCCGTTCGTCCGGTGGTGGCGGATATCCGCGCGGGATCGGTCGCAGAACAGGCAAATATTTTGCCCGGAATGGAACTAAATGCAGTTGACGGTATCGAAACGCCTGACTGGAATAGTGTGCGGATGGCGATGATCAGTAAAATCGGGGATGATTTTACCGTTCTGAATGTGATTCCGGAACCGGGGTCCGCACCGGCAGAAAAGCGTCTGGATCTTACCCGCTGGAAATTTGACCCGGAAAAACAGGACGCGGTTCTGTCTCTGGGGATCATGCCGGTGTCCGCAACGGTCAGCAATGAGATTAATGCACTGACCCCCGGGGGGCCTGCTGAAAAAGCCGGTTTACAACCGGGGGACAGGATCGTTAAAGTAAGCGGGGAGCCGCTTTCGGTTTGGCAGCCATTTACGCTCTTTGTACGTAATAGTCCCGGTAAAACGCTCGATTTACTGATTGAGCGGGGCGGAGAGCATATTAATGTGCCTCTCACACCGGAGATAAAAAACAGCGGCGGCAGTAAACAAATTGGTTTTGCCGGTGTCGAATTAAAGGTTATTCCGCTCGACCCGCAGTATATTACGGAACATCAGTACGGGCCGGTGGAAGCAGTTGCCGAGGCGACCGGGAAAACCTGGCAGTTAATGAATCTGACGGTGAAGATGATCGGTAAGCTGGTGACCGGTGATGTAAAACTGAATAATCTCAGCGGTCCGGTATCGATTGCGAAAGGTGCCGGTATTTCCGCCGATTCCGGCTTAGTGTATTATCTGATGTTTCTGGCGCTCATCAGCGTCAATTTAGGGATCATAAATCTGTTCCCGCTGCCAGTTTTAGATGGTGGACACCTGTTATTCCTGCTTATCGAGAAGATAAAAGGCGGGCCGGTGTCTGAGCGTGTACAAGACTTCAGTTATCGTATTGGTGTAATGGCACTGGTACTGTTGATGGGGCTTGCACTTTTCAATGATTTCTCCCGCTTCTAGATTAAAGAAGACCGGGACCGGTAAGGAAAACGCATAACAACGATGGCGATGAAAAAGTTGCTCATAGCGTCGCTGCTGCTTGGCAGCTTCACTGCATACGGTTCAGACGGATTCGTGGTTCAGGACATTCAGTTTGAAGGTCTTCAGCGCGTCGCCGTTGGTGCTGCATTACTGAACATGCCTGTCCGTGTCGGCGACACGGCCAGTGATGAGGATATCGGGCGTACCATTCGCGCACTGTTCGCGACAGGTAACTTTGAAGATGTCCGCGTCCTGCGTGAAGGTAATGTACTGCTGGTTCAGGTGAAGGAACGTCCGACCATTGCAAATATCACCTTCTCGGGTAACAAATCCGTGAAGGACGACATGCTCAAACAGAACCTCGAAGCATCCCGTATCCGCGTCGGGGAAGCCCTTGACCGGACGATGCTGTCAAACATTGAAAAGGGGCTGGAAGATTTCTATCACAGTGTCGGTAAGTACAACGCAACAGTAAAAGCCGTTGTCACGCCACTGCCGCGCAACCGTATTGACGTGAAATTCGTCTTTGCGGAAGGCGTATCCGCGACTATTCAGCAAATCAATATCGTCGGTAACACACAATTTACCACCGCTGAACTGGTTAACCGTTTCCAGCTGCGTGATGATGTACCGTGGTGGAACCTGGCGGCTGACCAGAAATACCAGAAACAGAAACTGGCCGGTGACCTTGAAACCCTGCGCAGCTTCTATCTGGATCGCGGTTACGCGAAATTCAATATTGATTCGACTCAGGTCAGCCTGACGCCGGACAAAAAAGGGATTTATATCACCATCAACGTGACCGAAGGCGATCAGTATCAGATTGCCGGGGTTCAGGTTGCGGGTGAAACGGCCGGTCACTCCGCGGAAATCACCGAGCTGACCGCCATTGAACCGGGTTCACTCTATAATGGTGCTCAGGTCACCAAAATGGAGAATGATGTCAAAAATATGCTCGGTCGTTACGGCTATGCGTATCCGCGCGTCATGACCCAGCCGGAAATTAATGAAGCTGATAAAACCGTGATTCTGCATGTGAATGTGGATGCCGGTAACCGTTTCTATGTCCGCCAGATCCGTTTCGCCGGTAACGACGTGAGTAAAGACTCCGTTCTGCGCCGTGAAATGCGTCAGATGGAAGGGGCATGGTTAGGTAATGACCTGGTTGAAGCCGGTAAAGAGCGTCTGAACCGTACCGGTTACTTTGAAACCGTTGAGGTGGAAACCCAGCGTGTGCCGGGTGTGCCGGATCAGGTCGATGTCGTTTATAAAGTCAAAGAGCGTAACACCGGTTCCCTGAACTTTGGTGTGGGCTTCGGTACTGAGAGCGGCGTCAGCTTCCAGGTAGGTGTCACCCAGGATAACTGGTTAGGTACCGGTTATCAGGTTGGTGCGAACGCCAGTAAGAACGACTACTCAACGTACGCTGAACTGTCACTGACTGACCCGTTCTTCACGGTTGATGGTGTGAGCCTCGGCGGCCGTATTTTCTACAACGACTTCCGTGCCGATGATGCGGACTTGTCCGGTTACACCAACAAAACCTATGGTGTGGACGGAACACTCGGCTTCCCGATCAACGAAAACAACTCTCTCCGTTTAGGCCTGGGTTATGTGCATAACACCCTGTCACGTATGGAACCACAGGTTAATATGTGGCGTTATCTGCACTCAATGGGTGAAGAGCCGAACTATAAAGATCGCGCAGAATTCCGTGCCGATGACTTCACGCTGACGACTGCCTGGGTTTATAACAACCTCGACCGTGGTTATTTCCCGACTTCCGGTGTGAAATCCACCGTGAGTGCGAAAGTCACAGTTCCGGGTTCTGATAACGAATACTATAAACTGATCGCCGATACCACCGGTTACTACCCGATTGACGAAAACGGCAGCTGGGTTGTGATGGGACGCGGTCGTTTAGGCTTCGGTGATGGTCTCGGCGGCAAAGAACTGCCGTTCTATGAGAACTTCTATGCCGGTGGTTCCGGTACCGTTCGTGGTTTCCGTTCTAATACCATCGGTCCGAAAGCGGTCTATTATGACGGGGCATCCGATAAGTTACGCAGCGACAGCCCGTCCCGTGATGCTATCGGGGGTAACGCAATGGCGGTGGCCAGTATGGAACTGATTACACCGACACCGTTTATCGACGAAAAATACACGAATTCTGTCCGCACATCACTCTTTGTGGATGCCGGTACAGTGTGGGATACCAATTGGGACAATACTGAGCTTATGCAGAAGTATGGTATTCCTGATTACAGTAAAGCAGGGAACATCCGTGTTTCCACCGGTGTCGCGTTCCAGTGGATTTCTCCGCTCGGTCCATTGGTCTTCTCGTATGCGAAGCCAATCAAAGACTACCAGGGTGACCGGACAGAACAGTTCCAGTTTAATATCGGTAAGACCTGGTAATTGCAGTACAGAGTTACCATACGTAATAACCAGTACGCTCAGTGTGCAAAGGGAATCTTTACCATTGGGTTTAATATCCAACCAGTAAATGGTGTTTAAGGGGTTTTATTGTGAAAAAGTTATTAACTGCTGCCAGCGTGGGTATGGTATTAGCGATGTCTGCCGGTGCTGCTCAGGCTGCTGACAAGATCGCGGTTGTCAATATCGGTGAAGTTGTCCAGAAAATGCCGGGCCGTGAAGCGGCAGCAAAACAACTGGAAAGCGAATTCAAAAGCCGTGGTACTGAACTGCAGAGTTTAGAAAAAGATCTGCAGACCCGTGCTCAGAAACTGCAGAAAGACGGCGCGACCATGAAAGACAGCGAGCGTCAGAAACTGGCCGGTGAATTCGACACCAAACGTGCTGACTTCGCGAAAAAAGCCCAGGCATTTGACCAGGATTTCCAGAAACGTCAGATGGAAGAGCGCAACAAAGTCATGAAGCGTGTTGAAGATGCAGTGAAATCTGTTGCTTCAAAAGGCGGGTATGACGTTGTGATCGATGCTAACGCAGTTGCTTACTCCGTTTCCGGCATTGATATCACTGCTGACGTTCTGAAACAGGTTAAATAATTAATGTCTTCCATTCGATTAGCTGATCTCGCTCAGCAGTTGAATGCAACGTTACACGGTGATGGCGACCTCGTCATCACCGGTATCGCACCTATGCATTCAGCAAACAGCGGGCAAATTACCTTTCTGTCTGATGCCCGTTACCGGGAAAAACTGGCCGGTTGTCAGGCGGGTGCTGTGGTATTGCGTGAAGACGATTTACCGTTTTGTCAGGTCGCTGCCCTTGTGGTGAAAGACCCGTACCTGGCGTATGCGCATATGGCGCAGATTATGGATACCACACCGGCTCCGGCTGAGAATATCCATCCGTCTGCTGTGATTGACCCGTCCGCCTCTCTCGGGGCCAATGTGTCGGTCGGTGCGAATGCTGTCATTGAGTCCGGCGTTGTCCTGGGTGACGATGTTATCATCGGCGCAGGATCGTTTGTCGGCAAAAATACCACTATCGGTGCCAAAACCCGTATCTGGGCAAATGTCACCGTGTACCACGGGATTGTGATTGGCGAAGGCTGCCTGGTTCATTCCAACACTGTTATCGGTGCGGACGGATTCGGTTATGCCAACGATCGCGGTCAGTGGGTTAAAATCCCTCAGCTGGGTTCCGTCATTATCGGTGACCGGGTTGAAATCGGCTCCTGTACCACTATTGACCGTGGTGCATTAGAAAATACGGTAATCGGTAATGGTGTTATCATTGATAACCAGTGCCAGATTGCCCATAACGTCATAATCGGCGACAACACCGCAGTAGCCGGTGGTGTGATTATGGCCGGGAGCCTGAAAATCGGCCGCAACTGTATGATTGGCGGAGCAAGCGTCATTAATGGTCATATGGAAATCTGCGATCGCGTCGTCGTGACAGGCATGGGCATGGTAATGCGGCCTATCACCGAACCGGGTGTATACTCCTCCGGTATTCCGTTACAGCCAAATAAGACATGGCGTAAAACTGCCGCGCTGGTAATGAATATCAGCGAAATGAATAAACGCCTTAAGGCGGTCGAACGGCAGCTGGATAACGACGATAAATAACAGCGCATTTTGCGGTATTTTTGCGGCCTGCTAACCGCGTGACGGGTATAGCAGGCCGTGTTATTAATAAGACATATGACAAAGAGACAGGAAGAGTATTCTGATGAGTGACAACCATACTCTCAAAATTGATGAAATTTTAGAGCTTCTTCCGCACCGGTATCCGTTTTTATTAGTGGATCGCGTGCTGGATTTTGAAGAAGGTAAATTTTTACGTGCCGTGAAAAACGTATCATTCAATGAGCCGTTTTTCCAGGGGCACTTCCCGGGCAAACCGATTTTTCCGGGTGTTCTGATTCTGGAAGCGATGGCGCAGGCCACCGGCATTCTGGCGTTCAAAAGCCTCGGTAAATTAGAGCCGGGCGAACTGTATTATTTTGCCGCCATCGATGATTGCCGCTTCAAACGCCCGGTACTGCCGGGAGACCAGATGATCCTCGAAGTGACTTTCCATAAGGAACGCCGCGGCGTTGCCCGTTTCACGGGTGTTGCGAAAGTTGACGGAGAAGTTGCCTGCGAAGCGACCATGATGTGTGCACGCCGCCGTGAGGGGTAATAAATGATCGATAAAACCGCCCGGATCCACCCGTCTTCCATTATCGAAGACGGTGCCGTTATTGGTGCCAATGTCACCATCGGTCCTTTCTGCTGTATTGGTGCGGATGTTGAGATCGGTGAAGGGACTGAAATCAAGTCCCATGTTGTGATTAATGGTCATACCAAAATTGGTCGTGATAACCAGATTTTCCAGTTTGCCTCCATTGGTGAGATAAACCAGGATCTGAAATACAAAGGTGAACCGACCCGCGTAGAGATCGGTGATCGTAACCGTATCCGCGAAAGTGTGACTATTCATCGCGGCACCGCGCAGGACACCGGCGTTACCCGTATCGGTAACGACAACCTGCTGATGATCAATGCCCATGTTGCTCACGACTGTGTGATCGGCAACCATTGCATCATTGCCAACAACGGAACCCTGGCGGGTCATGTCACGCTGGATGATTATGTCATCCTGGGTGGCTTATCGGCGGTTCATCAGTTCTGCCGTATCGGTGAGCACGTGATGGTCGGCGGCTGTTCCGGAGTGGCACAGGATATCCCGCCGTTCTTAATCGCGCAGGGTAACCATGTGACCGCCTTCGGCCTCAATGCTATCGGCCTCAAACGCCGTGGTTTTGATAAAGACGATATCAGTGCGTTACAGAATGCCTATAAAGTCCTGTACCGCAGTAATCTGACGCTGGCAGAAGCCAAAGTGCAGTTAGCTGAACTGGCGAAAGAAAATGTCCATGTAAAAACCTTCGCTGACTTCCTGGATACCGCTGAACGCGGGATCATCCGTCCGTAATTGCGGGGACTGCCATGTCGGTATCACCTCGTCCGCTCACGATAGGTATTGTCGCCGGAGAAACCTCCGGCGATATTCTCGGCGCAGGCTTAATGCGCGCACTGAAAGAAAAATATCCGGATGTTCGTTTCATGGGGGTTGCCGGTCCGCTGATGCAGGCGGAAGGCTGTGAAACCTGGTATGAAATGGAAGAACTGGCCGTGATGGGCATTGTGGAAGTGCTGGGTCGTCTGCCGCGTCTGCTCTCCATCCGCCGTGATCTCACCCGCCGCTTCCGTGAACTGAAACCGGATGTTTTTGTCGGCATTGATGCGCCGGATTTCAATATCACCCTGGAAGGACGATTAAAATCTTCCGGGATCAAAACGATCCACTATGTCAGCCCGTCAGTCTGGGCGTGGCGGCAGAACCGGGTCTTTAAAATCGCCAAAGCGACCAATCTGGTGCTGGCTTTCCTGCCGTTCGAAAAAGCGTTTTACGACAAATACAATGTGCCGTGCCGCTTTATCGGTCATACCATGGCGGATGCACTGCCGTTACAGCCGGATAAAGCCGCTGCCCGTGATGCACTGGGGCTGGATCCGTCCGCGCCGTGTCTGGCAATACTGCCGGGCAGCCGTCACGCGGAAGTGTCGATGCTCAGCGGCGATTTCCTGAAAACCGCGCAATTGCTGCGGCAATCGCTGCCGGATTTACAGATTGTGGTGCCGCTGGTGAATGCCAAACGGCGGGCTGAGTTTGAGGCCATCAAACAGGACGTTGCGCCGGAACTGGATGTGCATCTGCTTGATGGTCGTGCCCGTGATGCCATGATTGCGTCGGATGCCGCACTGCTGGCATCAGGCACGGCAGCACTGGAGTGCATGCTGGCGAAATGCCCGATGGTTGTGGGCTACCGCATGAAGCCGTTCACGTTCTGGCTGGCGAAACGGCTGGTCAAAACCCCGTATGTGTCATTGCCGAATCTGCTGGCAGGGCGTGAAATCGTGCCGGAACTGTTACAGGATGAGTGCCGCAGTGATCTGCTGGCAAATGCACTGCTGCCGCTGTTGCAGGGCGGAGAGTCAGTGGATAAACTCAGAGAAACCTTCCTGGAACTCCATCAGAAGATCCGTCTTGATGCGGATAATCAGGCGGCACAGGCCGTATCAGATATAGCGAGTAATTAATGGATTTTGTTTATCCGGACGCGGCACTGATTGCCGGTGTCGATGAAGTCGGCCGCGGGCCGCTGGTCGGCGCGGTGGTAACCGCCGCCGTTATTCTTGATCCGCAGAACCCGATCGACGGTCTGGCGGACTCCAAAAAGCTCACAGAGAAAAAACGTGAGCGGCTGTTTGCTGAAATTCAGGAAAAGGCGCTGTACTGGAGCATAGGCCGCGCGGAAGCGGCTGAAATTGATCAAATCAATATTTTGCAGGCCACATTCCTGGCGATGCAGCGGGCAGTTGCCGGGTTACCGGTACGTCCGGGATTTGTGCTGGTGGACGGCAACAAAGCGCCGGATTTTGGTGTCCCTGCTCAGGCGGTGATCAAAGGTGACGGTCTGGTGCCGGAAATCAGTGCGGCATCGATACTGGCAAAAGTCACGCGGGATCGCGAAATGGCAGAGCTGGATAAACAATTTCCGCAGTATGGATTTGCAAAACACAAAGGTTACCCGACCGCACTGCATCTTGAGATGCTGGCGCAGTATGGGGTGACAGAGCATCACCGAACCAGTTTTGGCCCGGTCCGCCGCGCGCTGGCCGGTATCAGTCAGTGAGGATGGCGTAATGGCGGAACCGCGTTTTATTCATCTTAATATTCACAGCGACTATTCCATGATTGACGGACTGGCGAAAACCGGCCCGTTGGTCAAAAAAGTGGCGTCGATGAATATGCCGGCGATGGCGATTACGGACTTCACTAACCTGTGCGGGCTGGTGAAATTTTACGGCAGTGCGCACGGCGCCGGGGTGAAACCGATTGTCGGTGCGGACTTCCTGATGGAAAGTGAGCTGCTGGGTGACGAACTGGCATCACTCACGATTCTGGCACGCAATAACACCGGTTATCAGAACCTGACCCTGCTTATCTCTGAAGCCTATCAAAAAGGTTATGGCGCTCAGGGGCCGACCATTCAGCGCGACTGGCTGGTTAATCATAAAGACGGGCTGATTATTCTCTCCGGCGGGCGCAAGGGGGATGTGGGTAAATTCCTGCTGCGCGGTAACAGCGCGCTGGTGGATCAGGCACTGGAATTCTGGCAGACCCACTTCCCGGACAGCTTCTATCTGGAGCTTATCCGCACCGGTCGTCAGGATGAGGAAAGCTATCTGCATGCTGCAGTACAGCTGGCGACAGAGAAATCCCTGCCGGTGGTGGCGACCAACGATGTCCGCTTTATCAGCAGTGAGGATTTTGACGCCCATGAAATCCGTGTCGCCATTCATGACGGCTATACGTTAGCGGACCCGAAACGTCCGAAGCTCTACAGCCCTCAGCAATATCTGCGCAGTGAGGACGAGATGTGCGAGCTGTTCGCCGACATCCCGGAAGCACTGCAGAACAGCGTCGAAATTGCTAAGCGTTGTAACGTCACTATCCGTCTCGGCGAGTATTTCCTGCCGCAGTTCCCGACCGGGGATATGAGCACGGAAGATTATCTGGTCAAACGATCGAAAGAGGGACTGGAGGAGCGCCTGGCGTTCCTGTTCCCGGATCCGGAAGTGCGTGCGCAGCGCCGTCCGGAATATGACGAACGTCTGGATGTCGAACTGAAAGTGATTAACCAGATGGGCTTCCCCGGCTACTTCCTGATCGTGATGGAGTTTATCCAGTGGTCGAAGGATAACAATGTGCCGGTAGGGCCGGGACGTGGTTCCGGTGCCGGTTCACTGGTGGCGTACTCCCTGAAAATCACCGATCTGGATCCGCTGGAATTCGACCTCCTGTTCGAACGCTTCCTGAACCCGGAACGTGTTTCCATGCCCGACTTTGATGTCGATTTCTGCATGGAAAAACGTGACCGTGTGATCGATCACGTAGCGGAAATGTATGGGCGTGATGCGGTTTCCCAGATTATTACCTTCGGTACCATGGCGGCAAAAGCGGTGATCCGCGATGTCGGTCGTGTGCTGGGGCATCCGTACGGATTTGTTGACAGAATTTCCAAACTGGTGCCACCGGATCCCGGTATGACACTGGAAAAAGCCTTTGCGGCAGAGCCGCAGCTCGGCGAGGTGTATGAAGCTGATGAGGAAGTCAGGGCGCTGATCGACATGGCGCGTATCCTGGAAGGGGTAACGCGTAACGCCGGTAAACACGCCGGTGGTGTGGTGATCGCGCCGACAAAAATTACTGATTTCGCGCCGCTGTACTGCGACCCGGAGGGGAATAACCCGGTCACGCAGTTTGATAAAAACGACGTGGAATATGCCGGTCTGGTGAAGTTTGACTTCCTCGGTCTGCGCACGCTGACGATTATCGACTGGGCGCTGGGGATGATTAACCCGCGCAATGAGAAAAAAGGTAAGCCGCCGGTGGATATCGCGGCTATCCCGCTCGATGACCAGAAAAGCTTTGATATGCTGCAGCGCTCGGAAACCACCGCAGTTTTCCAGCTTGAATCCCGCGGCATGAAGGATTTGATCAAACGTCTGCGTCCGGACAGCTTTGAAGACATGATAGCCCTGGTGGCGCTGTTCCGTCCCGGCCCGCTGCAGTCGGGCATGGTGGATAACTTTATCGACCGTAAACACGGACGTGAGGCTATTTCTTACCCGGATGTGGAATGGCAGCATGAATCCCTGCAGCCGGTACTGGAACCGACGTACGGCATCATCCTCTATCAGGAACAGGTGATGCAGATTGCCCAGGTACTGGCGGGTTATACCCTGGGCGGCGCGGATATGCTGCGCCGTGCAATGGGTAAGAAAAAGCCGGAAGAGATGGCAAAACAGCGCTCGGTATTTGAAGAGGGCGCAGTGAAAAACGGCGTCGATGCCGAACTGTCCATGAAAATCTTTGACCTGGTGGAGAAATTCGCCGGTTACGGGTTTAACAAATCTCACTCCGCTGCTTATGCACTGGTTTCCTATCAGACACTGTGGCTGAAAGCACACTATCCGGCGGAATTTATGGCTGCCGTGATGACGGCAGATATGGATAACACCGAAAAAGTCGTCGGGCTGGTGGATGAATGCTGGCGGATGGGGCTGAAAGTTCTGCCGCCGGATATCAACAGCGGACTGTATCACTTCCATGTCAATGATGAAGGTGAGATAGTCTATGGCATCGGTGCGATTAAAGGTGTCGGTGAAGGCCCGATCGAAGCAATTCTGGAAGCCCGTAAGGACGGGTATTTCAAGGATATTTTTGATCTGTGTGCCCGTACGGACACCAAAAAACTGAACCGCCGCGTAATGGAAAAACTCATTATGTCCGGCGCGTTTGACCGCCTGGGGCCGCACCGCGCCGCGCTGATGTCCTCACTGGAGGATGCGCTGAAAGCTGCGGATCAGCACGCCAAAGCGGAAGCCACCGGTCAGGCGGATATGTTCGGGGTACTGGCAGAAGCACCGGAGCAGGTAGAGCGCTCTTATGCCAATATTCCGAAATGGCAGGACGAAATTATCCTTGAAGGGGAACGGGAAACACTCGGGCTGTATCTTACCGGACATCCGATAAACCGTTATCTGAAGGAAATTGAACGCTATACTCATGGTTTACGTCTGAAAGATGTTAACCCGACACCGCGTGGTCAGATGACCACGGTGGTCGGTCTGGTGCTGGCTTCCAAGGTGATCACCACCAAACGGGGAAACCGGATTGGTGTCTGTACCCTCGATGATCGTTCCGGCCGACTGGAAATTATGCTATTTTCCGATGCACTGGAACGTTACCAGCATCTGCTCGAACAGGATCGCATTCTGATCGCCTCCGGGCAGGTCAGCTTTGATGATTTCAGCGGCGGGCTTAAAATGGTGGTCAGGGAGCTGCTGGATATCAGCGAAGCACGCGAAAAATATGCGCGCGGGCTTGCTATCTCGCTCACGGACGGGCAAATTGACGAACAACTGCTGCACCGGCTGCGCGGTGCCCTTGAACCGCACCGCTCCGGGACAATACCGGTTCACCTTTATTACCAGAAGGACGATGCCAGAGCGCGGATGCGTTTCGGTGCCACCTGGCGGGTTACTCCGACCGATACCCTTCTGACGGATCTGCGGACTCTGCTGGGTAATGAGCAGGTAGAATTAGAATTTGACTAAAATAGGAACATTATGAGTCTTAATTTTCTGGATTTTGAACAGCCGATTGCCGAGTTAGAGGCGAAAATTGATTCGCTGACCGCGGTCAGCCGCCAGGGTGAATCACTCGATATCAATCTTGACGAAGAAGTTGAACGCTTACGGGCGAAGAGTCTGGAACTGACACGTAAGATTTTCGCTGACCTGGGTGCCTGGCAGATTGCGCAGCTGGCCCGCCATCCGCGTCGTCCGTATACCCTGGATTACGTCAAACTGATCTTTACCGATTTTCAGGAACTGGCAGGCGACCGCGCATATGCGGATGACAAAGCGATTGTCGGCGGGATTGCCCGTCTCGACGGTCGTCCGGTGATGATTATCGGCCATCAGAAAGGCCGTGAAACCAAAGAGAAAATCCGCCGTAACTTCGGCATGCCGGCACCGGAAGGTTACCGCAAAGCCCTGCGTCTGATGGAACTGGCAGAGCGCTTTAATCTGCCGGTGATCACCTTTATCGACACCCCGGGCGCCTATCCGGGCGTGGGCGCGGAAGAGCGCGGTCAGTCCGAGGCAATTGCCCGTAACCTGCGTGAAATGTCGCGCCTGAAAGTACCGACTGTCTGTACCGTTGTCGGGGAAGGTGGTTCCGGCGGCGCACTGGCAATTGCGGTCGGCGACAAAGTGAATATGCTGCAATACAGCACTTATTCTGTCATTTCACCGGAAGGCTGTGCCTCGATTCTGTGGAAAAGTGCGGATAAAGCGCCGATCGCCGCAGAAGCAATGGGTATCACCGCACCGCGTCTGAAAGAGCTGAAACTGATCGACAATGTGATCCCTGAGCCGCTGGGCGGCGCGCACCGTGATTATGAAGCGGTTGCCGCATCCCTGAAAGCACAGATCCTGTCTGATCTGGCAGAGCTGGATAAACTGGACAGCGAGTCTCTGGCTAATCGCCGCTATGAGCGCCTGATGAGCTACGGCTACTGCTGATAACCGGTTGTGGATACTGCCTTCTGTGAGTCATTATCTGCCGTGTTCCGCCGTGTGTTTGCCTCTCAGCAGGCAATCCTGGCGGGACTAAGCGGCGGGCTTGATTCCGTTGTCCTGCTGCATGCTCTGCGGCAGTGGCAGACCGCTGAGCGCCCGGCGCTGCGGTTGCGGGCAGTCTACATTCATCACGGATTAAACCCGCTGGCAGATGACTGGGCAGAACACTGCCGGACATTCTGCGGCTCACTCTCTGTTCCGTTCCTGGTGTGCCGCGTGCAGGTGGATCCCCGCAAAAAAGGGATCGAAGCTGCCGCCAGAGATGCCCGCTATCAGGCTTTCCGTGAAGTCATCGCCCCCGGTGAGGCGCTGGTGACCGCACAGCATCTGGATGATCAGAGCGAAACCTTCTTTCTCGCCTTAAAACGCGGCAGCGGCCCTGCCGGTCTCTCCGCCATGCCGGAACAGATGGCATTCGGTGCCAATCCGCTGATCCGTCCGTTACTCTCCTTCAGCCGTGCTCAGCTTGAGCAGTATGCGCACTATCATCAGCTTTCCTGGGTCGAGGATGACAGTAATCAGGATCGTCGTTATGACCGCAATTTTCTGCGCCATGCGGTATTACCGCAACTGAATGCCCGCTGGCCGCACTTTGCTCAGGCGGTTTCCCGCAGTGCTGCGCTTTGCGGTGAACAGGAAGCCCTGCTGGATGAACTGCTGCTGCCGGAACTTATGCAGCTGACGGATGCCGATAACGGGTTGTCTTTTGTCCCGCTGCTCAGCGCCGGGACGGCAAAACGTAATGCTATACTGCGCCGCTGGCTGAAATACTGTGGTGTGCAGATGCCGTCACAGCACCAGCTGGCTCTGCTCTGGCAGGAAGTAGCACTGGCGAAACCGGATGCGGAACCGGGCTATTATCTGAAACCAGTCACTATCCGCCGTTATCAGAACAAATTGTATGTAACAGAAAAAACAGCCGGATTATCAGAATACTGTCTGCCGTGGGATCTGCACTCTGCATTGTTATTACCGGATGATGCCGGGATTTTGCGGGTAGCGGAAGTTATCACTCCGCATGATATGGCTTCTGTGGTGCGCCCGCCGCGCCAGGATGAGCAGGTGACGATCCGGTTTGGTTTGCAGGGGCATTATCATATCTGCGGCCGGGATCGCGGGCGGTCAGCCAAAAAGCTGTGGCAGGAATCCGGTGTTGCGCCGTGGCTGCGCGAACGTACACCGCTGCTCTGGTATAACGATACGCTGATAGCGGCGGTCGGGGTATTTGTCACGAAAGAGGGCGAAGCGGATGAGGCAAAACTGATGATTATGCAGGAAAAAAACAACCCCGCAGGCGGGGTTGCAGAGTTATTCAGGACGGTGAGTGATCAATAACCACTGTTCCCAGGTCGGGATGACTAAAGCTGACAATCGAGTCCAGACGAAGCTCCCGCAGTTCGTTGTCAATCGTGACAACAAGGTATTCCACTTTCTTCCGGAGTACCAAATCGGTTGCTTTTCCTGTCAGAACATCGCCCCCCTGTAAGGTCACTTCCAGTACCATATGATGCTGGCAGGCCAGTTCGAGGTTGTCATAGTCATCACAATTAATTGGTTGATATTCGTTTTCTGCAGACATATTCCCTCACCATACTTTCGCTTGCGGTATCATCCGCGGATGGTTATTCAAATAGCCTCATCGCTCCCAGCAGACTATATCATAGTTATCATATTGGCTATTACTGATTACATTTTATTATCGGCAAAACATATTGTTTATCACTGTTTTGAAGAAAATCATTGCCATTTTAAAAATAAAAATGCGTAATTGTCTGAAAGCGCATGAATATACAAAAACTGACAATCATTTTGTTAACATTACCGCATCTGATGTTCAGGGGGAAACATGAAAAATCTGACAAAACTCTTATTGGCGGCAGGCATTTTCAGCATTACGGCCTGTAGTTCGACAGTCGTTGTACCACCAACGCCGGAAGTCCATGTTCTTGACCGTGCCTATAACGGTGTGGTTCCGTGTGCTGATTGCTCCGGCATGGATGTGACCGTTTTACTGGAAGGTGACGGTACCTATGTTATGCAGCGCACCTATCTGGAAACCCGCGATGGCAACCAGACCTTCTTTGAAACCGGGACCTGGGCGAAAGACGGTGACAAACTGCGCCTGACCGATACCGCCGGGCAGCGTGCTTACTATGATCCGCAGGATAAATCGCTGGTGATGCTGGATATTGATGGCAATCCGATTACATCAAATCTGAACTACACCCTGAAAATGGTGAAACCGGTACAGCTGAAAGGTGAATACCGTTATATGGCAGATGCGGCAACCTTTAAAGATTGCCAGACCGGTGTGGTTTACGCGGTACCGGGCAATATCGGTTTAGAGCAGGGTTACGGTAAGCTGGGTGTTGAAGGCGGTAAACCGGTTTATCTGGAAGTGGAAGGGTATTACACCATCCGTCCGTCCATGGAAGATGGTCAGTTTGATCAGGCACTGATCCAGACCGGTAAATCCGTACTGGATAAATCACGCGGCTGTCAGTAAGTTCTCTGAATCCCGCAGGCATAAAAAAGGCTGAACAGATGTTCAGCCTTTTTGTATTCACAGCACTGATAATCA
Organism: Morganella sp. GD04133; assembly: GCF_029835375.1. Lineage (NCBI taxonomy): Bacteria > Pseudomonadati > Pseudomonadota > Gammaproteobacteria > Enterobacterales > Morganellaceae > Morganella > Morganella sp. GD04133. The sequence goes on from NZ_JAODZS010000020.1 coordinate 84,094, forward strand.
GGCAGTGATGATTTTTTCTTTCAGCACACTGACAACATCGTCCAGCGCGATCAGAGATTTATCTTCGCTGCGGCGGTATTTGTATTCCACCACACCGCTGTCGAGGTTGCGATCACCGATAACGATGGTATGCGGGATCCCCATCAGCTCCATATCCGCAAACATCACACCCGGGCGCTCCTTACGGTCATCAAAGAGTACTTCAATGCCCTGTGCGGTCAGGTCAGCGTAGAGTTTTTCCGCCACTTCTTTCACACGGTAAGATTTGTGCATATTCATCGGCAGCAGAGCAACCTGGAACGGTGCAATCGCATCCGGCCAGATAATTCCGCGATCATCGAAGTTCTGCTCAATCGCTGCTGCGACAATACGGGTCACCCCGATGCCGTAGCAACCCATAAAGACCACTTCATTGTGACCGGATTCGTTCTGAACAGTCGCTTTCAGTGCTTCGGAATATTTTTTACCGAGCTGGAAGATATGACCGACTTCAATCCCGCGCTTGATCATCAGGGTACCTTTGCCGTCCGGGCTCGGGTCACCGGCGACCACATTACGGATATCCGCCACTTCCGGCAGGGCAGCATCACGCTCCCAGTTGATACCGAAATAGTGTTTGCCGTCGATATTCGCACCGGCACCGAAATCACTCATCATGGCAACGGTACGGTCAGCGACCACCAGCAGCGGCAGGTTCACCGGCCCCAGTGAACCCGGGCCTGCATTCACGGCTGCACGGATCTCTTCCTCTGTCGCGAACTCGATCGGAGCCGCAACCAGCGGGTGTTTTTCTGCTTTCACTTCGTTGAGTTCGTGATCACCGCGCACCAGCAGTGCAACCAGTTTGTGACCGCTCTCTTTGCTGCCGTGAACAATCAGGGTTTTGACGGTTTTCTCTACCGGCAGATTAAACTGTTCTACCAGCTCCGCGATGGTTTTCGCGTTTGGTGTATCAACCAGTTCCATTGCTTTCTGCGGCGCAGGGCGTTCAGTGATATTGCAGACCGCTTCTGCCAGCTCAATATTGGCTGCGTAATCTGACTCAGAGGAGAAAATCACATCATCTTCGCCGCTCTGTGCCAGTACCTGGAACTCGTGGGATGCACTTCCGCCGATAGAGCCGGTATCTGCCATTACCGCACGGAAATCCAGCCCGATACGGTTGAAGATTTTGCTGTACGCCTGATACATCGTATCGTACGTTTCCTGCAGTGAATCCTGGGTCAGGTGGAAAGAGTACGCATCTTTCATGATAAATTCACGGGAGCGCATCACACCAAAACGCGGACGGACTTCATCACGGAATTTGGTCTGGATCTGGAACACATTCAGCGGCAGCTGTTTGTATGATGTCACTTCGTTACGGATGATGTCCGTGACCACTTCTTCGTGCGTCGGACCCAGTACAAACTGGCGATCGCCGCGATCGGTGATACGGAGCAGCTCCGGACCGTACTGTTCCCAGCGTCCGCTCTCCAGCCATAAATCTGCGGGCTGAACCACCGGCATGGAGATTTCCAGTGAACCGGCATTTTCCATCTCTTCACGCACGATCTTCTCAACTTTGCGTAATACGCGGACACCGGTCGGCATCCAGTTGTACAGACCTGAAGCAAGTTTACGGATCATCCCGGCGCGCAGCATGAGCTGATGACTGACCACTTCGGCGTCAGCAGGGGTCTCTTTCAGAGTAGAGAGCAGATATTGGGTAGTACGCATTATTTAGGTTCCATTAGAACGACAAACATGTCTTATCGCAGAGGTATTCTGCGCAGAAGTGAAATTAAGCCTGACAGTTTACCAGTGACTGCCGCGCCCCAAAAGGGGTTTAGCGTTTTTCCAGACTGATGACTTCGGTCACGCCGTCACGGACATGCCAGCGGACATTTAAATCCAGCAGATGGACGGCATAGATTTTATCGTCAGCCTGTTGTTTTTTATACGCCGGACGCGGATCCTGCGCCAGTACCTGAGTGATAAAACGCGCCAAATCAGGATATTGTGCGGCCTGAGCCGTTATGAATTGCTGTGCCGCAGTACTGAACACGACCGGCATATCGGCAGGCGGCTCTTCCTGCGCAAAACCGGCCTGTGCGCCGGGCACGGATTCAGCATAAGGCAGATAGGGTTTGATATCCAGCACCGGTGTGCCGTTAAGCAGATCCAGGCTTCCGAGGGAGAGATATGCCGTATCGCCGTCGTAACAGACTTTTTTCAGTTCGACCAGTGACATCCCGATCGGATTCGGGCGGAAGGTGGAGCGGGTGGCAAACACGCCCATTTTGGCATTACCGCCAAGGCGCGGCGGACGCACCAGCGGACGCCAGCTGCCGGACGGAATATCATGGAAAACAAAGATGACCCACACATGACTGAATTGCTCCAGTCCGCGCACGCAGTCGGCGTGATTATAGGGCGCCACAAAGTGCAGTTCTCCGGTGCCATTCTCAACCAGCCCCGGCTGGCGCGGAATCGCAAATTTTTCCTGCCACGGTGAGCGGATAAACCCCACGGGCGAAAATGAAAACTCAGACATCATCAACCTTAATTGCAGTACCTTCGCAAACCGCCAGCTGCTTACAACCCGGTGCGGGGTTCACAGCACACTGATGGAGTAACACGGCATCTGCTTTCAGTTTTCCGGCCCGGTACAGCATTTGCTTACGGGCTGCCGGAATACCGGACTGTGCAGGGTTTGCCGCTTCCCGGCAATTCTGACCCAAAACCACGCCAAGGTCACGGAAAGGTTTCCCCAGCAATTCTTCCGGGTGGAGGTAGAGTTTGACACGTGATGCTGCGGATGTTGATTTGGCTTTTTTACCGGCCGGTTTTTTCAGCCGCATATCGGCGTATTGCGCTTGTTCCTGCTCAGAATGGCTCTGACGGAAAGAACATCCCGCTATGAGAAGAGCAAGCAGGCTGATAATAAGCACTCGCATGAAAAGAGATCCTCTGGCTGTACAAAACAGGAAAGCAATGGCTGGTGAAGTATTATTATTTATATGATGAACATTTAATGACTATAACAAAATAAAAAGGGTGAACAATTGTTCGCCCTCAGTGTAATATTCTTTCGTCTTCAATAAAAGAACTTAGCCGTTATTCTGAATTTCCGGTCTTTTACCAGCCTTTCACCGCACCGCCGTTGAAGACTTTATCTGCTTCATTAAAGACTTCATCTGACTGATATGCCTGAACAAACTCTTTCACCGCTTCGCTGTCTTTATTATCTTCACGGGAGACAATAATGTTGACGTAAGGTGAATCTTTATCTTCGACAAATAAGCCGTCTTTGGACGGGGTTAAGTTGATCTGGCTGGCGTAAGTGGTGTTGATGACGGCCAGGTCGATCTTATTATCATCCAGTGAACGCGGCAGTTGCGGGGCTTCCAGCTCGATCAGTTTCAGACCTTTCGGGTTTTCAACCACATCCAGAACGGTCGGCAGCAGACCGGTGCCTTCTTTCAGTTTGATTAATCCCTGCTTCTGTAATAACAGCAGTGAACGGCCGAGGTTAGTCGGGTCATTCGGCAGAGCGACCTGTGCGCCGTCCTGTAACTCATCCAGTGATTTGATTTTCTTTGAATAACCGGCAATCGGATACACAAAGGTATTGCCCACTGTTGTTAATTTGTAGTTACGGTCTTTAATCTGCTGATCCAGATACGGCTTGTGCTGGAATGCGTTCAGATCGATATCACCACGGCTGAGAGCTTCGTTCGGCATGACGTAGTCGTTGAATGTAACCAGTTCCACATTCAGGCCGTATTTGTCTTTGGCGACTTTTTTCGCCACTTCTGCCACCTGCTGTTCAGCACCGACGATCACGCCGACTTTGATACTTTTCGGATCTTTTTCATTCTGTCCGCAGCCCGCCAGCACTAATGAACCCAGCAAAGCACCGGCAACGACAAGAGATTTTAATTTAAAAGCCATCTTTTCTTTCCTCGTTCTGTTTAATACGCGGTCGCAGTCAGTGCGGCGCGGAGAGAGTCTTATTTGTGGGTAACGGCTTTAACCAGACGATCACCACATACCTGAATAATAAAGACCAAAACAACCAGCAATGCCAATACCGTATTCATAACGACGGCGTTATAACCGACATAACCATACTGATAACCAATCTGACCTAACCCGCCTGCACCGACAGCACCACCCATTGCGGAGTAGCCCACGAGTGTGATCAGCGTAATTGTTGCGGCGTTGATCAGTCCCGGTAATGCTTCAGGCAGCAGGATTTTACTGACAATCTGTAATGGTGTGGCACCCATGGAGCGGGATGCTTCAATCAGGCCTGACGGGATTTCCAGCAGCGCGTTTTCCACCATACGGGCAATAAACGGTGCGGCGCCGACAGTCAGCGGCACAATGGCAGCCTGTAACCCGATAGAGGTACCAACGACTAACCGGGTAAACGGAATCATCCACACCAGTAAGATAATGAACGGAATCGCGCGGAAGATATTGACCAGCACGGACAGGATCCGGTACAGGCTTTTATTATCCGCAATTTGACCCGAACGGGTGATATACAGCAGTACCCCCACCGGAAGGCCGATTAAAAATCCCAGGAAACCGGATGCAAATGTCATGACCAGGGTTTCCCAGATGCCTTTAACTAACAGTAAAATCATTCCTTCAGACATAACCGAGAACCTCTGTTTTTACGTGGTGTTCTTTCAGAAAATCAATCGCAGCTTCAACATCCTGCGGGCTGTTGCCGTCCAGCTCTGCCAGCATGACCCCAAATTTCACACCGCCCGCATAATCCATCTGAGAACTCAGAATGCTGATATCAATATTAAACTTGCGTGATGCAATCGAGATCAGCGGTGCGTCAACGGACTGACCACCAAATTCCAGTTTCAGCAGCGGCCCCAGGCCTTCCGCCGGTTCCGGTTTCAGACGCGCCAGATAATCTTCCGGCACATCCAGATGCAGTGTGGACTCAATAAAGGCCTGTGCCACCGGTGTTTTCGGATGAGAGAACACTTCACTTACCGTATTTTGTTCAATCAGTTGTCCGCCGCTGATAACGGCAACCTGGTCACAGATACGTTTCACCACATCCATTTCATGGGTGATCAGCAGGATAGTTAACTCCAGCCGGCGGTTGATGTCTTTCAGCAGTTCCAGTATCGACCGGGTGGTTGCCGGATCCAGGGCGCTGGTGGCCTCATCACACAGTAACACCTCAGGTTCGTTTGCCAGTGCGCGGGCGATAGCCACACGCTGCTTCTGACCGCCGGACAGATTCGCCGGATAAGCATCCCGTTTATCTGCCAGACCGACCAGGTCAAGCAGCTTCACAACCCGTTTTTCAATTTCCGCAGCCGGTACGCGATCCAGCTCCAGCGGCAGAGCAATGTTCCCGAAAACAGTACGGGACGACAGCAGGTTAAAGTGCTGAAAAATCATGCCGATGCCGCGGCGGGCACGGGTTAACTCTTTATCGTTCATCTTAGTAAGGTCTCGACCGCCGACGAGTACCTGTCCCGATGTTGGCCGTTCCAGCATATTCACACAGCGGATAAGCGTACTTTTCCCGGCACCGGAAGCACCAATCACACCGTAAATCTGCCCTTGCGGGACGTGCAGGTTAATATCAGAAAGTGCCTGTATTTCGCGATGACCCTGCTGAAAAACCTTATTTATATTCGTCAGCTTTATCATGTAATTATTATTACCTTGTTACGTGAAACTGGTTGTTCACCAGATGATTTCCGGATGTTAAGATGTCTGGATGGCTAAGTCAATAGGATTTAGTTATCAGGCCGCATTCTCATTCCGTATCAAATAAGCGATACTAAATACATTATTGATGACGGACTAAGAGTGTAACCATGGGTATCCCCGCAGTATTTCTGGACAGAGACGGCACCATTAACGTTGATACCGGCTATCTCCATGAGATTGATGATTTTCAGTTTATAGAGAACGCGATTGAAGCAATGCAGGCCATCAAACAGATGGGCTACGCTTTAATCATAGTCACAAATCAGTCGGGTATCGCCCGTGGTATGTTTACCGAAGATCAGTTTATGCATCTGACAGAGTGGATGGACTGGTCTCTGGCGGATCGCGGCGTTGATCTGGACGGTATCTATTATTGTCCTCATCATCCGGAAGGGACTGTCGAAGAGTTTCGTCAGGAGTGCAACTGCCGTAAACCGGCGCCGGGTATGCTGCTGGATGCACAGAAATTCCTGAAGATTGATATGAGTAACTCTTATATGGTAGGGGATAAGCTCGACGACATGCTGGCCGGACGGGCTGCCGAAGTGGGTACAACGGTATTAGTACGCACCGGTAAACCGGTAACGGAAGACGCTGAAGCGGCGGCAGATATTGTGATTAACAGCATCGCGGATTTACCTGCTCTGCTGAAACCCGCACAAAAAAGCGCAAAATCACCTAAAAAGTAACCCGATTGGGTGTTTTATCT
>NZ_JAODZS010000021.1:0-89606 GCF_029835375.1 Morganella sp. GD04133
GTTATTAGCTGAAAACAACGAAATCTCAAAAAGTGTGTGGAACTGAAACGGGTGTACTTACATAACCACCCGGCCTGTCCTCTGCAAGCCAAAAGCAGACGTTAAGCGTAAGTTGACGGATCATACTCCCACTGTGATTCGTCACTGTAAATCGTACCTTCATCATCCATCAGGCGGGCATTAAGGTGCCTTGCAATCTGCAACATCTTTCTGTACAGGTATGTATCTGGCCATTTGGTATAAATATTACCTTCGCTCCAGTCAAGCCATGATTCTTCGTACAACGAGGGGCCGGACCACAAGGCGTGGTAATCGCCGTTTATAATATATCTGTTTAATTCATTATCGTTATTAATGTAGTTAAGCCATTCATCAGCGGTTATTTGCGCATCTTCATTTTCTGCCCAAAATTCAGCTCTCGTTATATGAAATTCAACACCCATAGCATCTCCTTAACGCTGGTACAGACTTCACCAGACCAATAATTATTCCCAACCTGCAAAATCCGTTACTATTCCGGACAGAAATTAAACCATAAAAAAACTGCGCCGCATTCGTTGCATTGAACGTTTGCGGCGCAGTTCACAGTGATAAGCCGGTGACGATTACTTCTTCTGCTTCGCTTCCTCAGCCGCTTCTTCGGCTTCCACTTCTTCATACCAGCGCGGGTGATGTTTCTTCGCCCAGCGGCGACTGACTTTACCTTCCACCATACCTTTGATCGACCCTTTCACCCAGAAGGCCATATACATATGGATCAGGATGGCGTGGATCAGGACGATAGCCGCCGTTGCGTGGATCAGCAGACTCCAGCGGATCATCCACATCGGGAAGTAGTGCGCAAAGTACGGGCGCCAGATGATGATCCCGGTGGCCAGCAGGACGAAGATCATGCTCATAATGCTCCAGAACATCATTTTCTGTCCGGCGTTGTATTTACCGACACGTGCCACATGGTGCTCGTTGCCTTTCAGCACTTCGATAATGTTTTTAATCCACGGCAGATCTTCTCTGTCCGGGATGTTGTGCTTAACGAAGCGGAAAAACATAAACATCAGCACGATGAAAATCAGCACACCAAAGAACGGGTGCAGAATACGCCCCATTGCCGGTGTCCCGAAGGTTTCCGTCAGCCATTGCAGTGTCGGGAAGAACAGCGCAATACCGGATAAGGAGACCAGGAAAAAGCAGATCACCACTGTCCAGTGACAGGCACGATCAATAAATTTCGTGCGGACGATCATTTTGCTTTTCTTACTCATGGTGAGTTTCCTCCTCTTCCTCATCGTCCGTCTCTTTGTTCGGGCCGATCCCCACATAGTGGAATACCAGTCCGGCAAAGGTGGCGATAAACCCGATAGCCGACAGCGGTTTCAGTACCCCTTTCCAGAGATCAATCGGTGTATCAATCTGCGGATCTTTCGGCAGCCCGTGATAGAGCTCCGGATTATCCGCGTGCTGCAGCACATACATCACATGTGTGCCGCCGACACCGTCCGGGTTGTAGACCCCGGCATTGGCAAAGCCGCGTTTTTTCAGCTTCTGCACGCGCTCGTCCGCCACTTCCAGCATCTCTTTTTTGGTGCCGAAATGGATGGCACCGGTCGGACAGGTTTTCACACAGGCCGGCTCCTGGCCCACGCTGACCCGGTCAACACAGAGTGTGCATTTGTACACCCGGTTATCTTTCGGGTTCAGACGCGGAATATTGAACGGGCAACCCGCAATACAGTAGCCGCAGCCGATGCAGTGTTCTGACTGGAAATCAACGATACCGTTAGCGTACTGAATAATCGCACCGGCAGACGGACAGGCTTTCAGACAGCCAGGGTCCGAACAGTGCATGCAGCCATCCTTGCGGATCAGCCACTCCAGTTTGCCGTTCTCTTTGGTTTCGCTGAACCGCATGACAGTCCAGGATTTGGCGCTGAGATCAGTCGGGTTATCATAAACCCCGGTACAGAACCCGACGTCATCCCGGATGTCATTCCACTCGGAACAGGCCACCTGACAGGCTTTACAGCCGATACAGGTGGACACATCGATCAGCTTGGCGACTTCAAACTTGTCGTCACGGGCCTGAGGAGGCGGCGTTATGCTGTTGGTCGCAGAACGTTTGATAATGTCTTGAGATTGCATGGACATAATTCCTCCTTACGCCTTCTCGATGTTGACTAAGAACGCTTTGAATTCAGGCGTTTGCGAGTTGGCGTCACCGACTCCCGGCGTCAGTGTGTTGGTGATAAAGCCTTTTTGGGCGGCACCTTCAAAACCCCAGTGGATCGGGAGCCCGACCGTTTCGACCGGTTTACCGTCCACCATCAGTGTCTGAAGGCGTGGTGTGACCACCGCAACCGCGCGGATAAAGCCGCGTTTACTGCTGACTCTCACTTTATCGCCGCTGCGGATCCCTTTGGCTGCGCCCAGAGTTTCACTGATTTCCACAAACTGTTCCGGTTGTGCGATAGCATTAAGCCGCGCATGTTTGGTCCAGGTATGGAAATGCTCGGTCAGGCGATAAGTCGTGCCGACGTACGGGAACTCCGTATGATTTCCGAGACGTTTTTTATCATCCTCAAAGATACGGGCGGCCGGGTTGGATACGACTTCCGGATGCAGCGGGTTAGTACCAATCGGTGTTTCAAACGGCTCGTAGTGTTCCGGGAACGGCCCTTCCGCCATTTTATCAATGGCAAACAGACGGCCTAAGCCCTCCGGCTGCATGATAAACGGCCCGGCACCCGCTTCCGGTGCAGAGGCGTTGAAGTCCGGGATATCGTTACCGACCCATTTTTTGCCGTTCCATTCGATAAGAATACGGTTCTTATCCCATGGTTTACCCTGCGGATCGGCAGAGGCGCGGTTATAGATCACACGGCGGTTCAGCGGCCATGCCCAGGCCCAGCCGAGGGTGTTACCGATGCCGGACGGGTCACTGTTATCCCGTTTCGCCATCTGGTTACCCTGTTCCGTCCAGCAGCCGGTGTAGATCCAGCAGGAGGACGCGGTGGAACCGTCATCACGCAGCAGCGCAAAGGAGCTGAGCAGCTCACCTTTTTTCGCCTGCAAATTGCCGCTGGCATCATACAGATCCTCAAGGGCCACGCCGTTATTCTCTTTGGCGACTTCGTCGGATTCCGGATTGAACGGCTGCACATAATCCCAGGACATTTTCATCAGCTGATCAACACCCTGACCGCCTTCCTGTTGATACAGCTCGCGCATTTTCCACAGAATACCGGCAAGGATCTGACCGTCAGTACGGGCTTCCCCCGGGGCATCTGCCGCTTTCCAGTGCCACTGTAACCAGCGACCGGAGTTGGCAATCGAGCCGTCTTCTTCCGCGAAACAGGTGGACGGCAGGCGGAACACTTCGGTCTGAATGGATGCGGTATCGACATCATTCATATCACCGTGGTTCTGCCAGAAGCTCGCGGTTTCAGTGCTCAGCGGGTCAACGGTTATCAGGTATTTCAGTTTGCTCAGGCAGCTGACCACTTTGTTTTTGTCCGGGAAGGACGCGACCGGGTTGAAGCCCTGACAGATATAGCCGTTGATTTCGCCTTTGTTCATCATGTCGAAATACTTCAGCACGTCATAAGCCTGATCCCACTTCGGCAGCCAGTCATAGCCCCACTGGTTCTCTTTGGTTGCTTCATCGCCGTAGAAGGATTTCATCAGGCTGACGAAGAACTTCGGATAGTTGCTCCAGTAGTTGACCTGGCCCGGCAGCGTGGTTTTCGGCGTATTGGCGTTCAGATAGCTGGTGAGATCCGTCTGTTTTTCGGACGGCAGGGTCAGATAACCCGGCAGGCTGGTGGAAAGCAGACCCAGGTCTGTCAGACCCTGAATATTGGAGTGACCGCGCAGGGCGTTCACGCCGCCGCCCGCCACACCCATGTTACCGAGCAGCAGCTGGATCATTGCCATGGTACGGATGTTCTGCGCGCCGACGGTATGCTGTGTCCAGCCGAGGGCATACAGGAACGTCGCCGCACGGTTGGCCGGGCTGGTGGAGGCCAGAATCTCACAGACTTTGAGGAAATCAGCTTTCGGCGTGCCGCAGATTGTTTCCACCATCTCCGGGGTATAACGGCTGACATGCGTTTTCAGCAGATTCCACACACACTGCGGGTTCTGCAGGGTGTCGTCACGCAGGGCATAGCCGTCTTCACCGAACTGGTAATTCCAGGTGGTTTTGTCGTAACGGCGTTTTTCAGCATCGTAGCCGCTGAATAAACCGTCGCTGAAAGCATAATCCTCACGGATCAGTAACGGCGCATTGGTGTAATGGCGAACATACTCGTCGTGGAATTTCCCGTTTTCCATCAGATACAGGATCACACCGGAAAGGAATGTAATATCGGTTCCGGAACGGATAGGGATGTAGTGATCTGCCACTGATGCGGTCCGTGTAAAACGCGGATCGACAACAATCAGTGTGGCATCGTTGTTGTTTTTTGCTTCCATCGCCCAGCGGAAACCGACAGGATGTGCTTCCGCAGCATTCCCGCCCATTACCACAACGACGTTGGCGTTTTTGATATCAACCCAGTGGTTGGTCATGGCACCGCGACCAAATGTCGGAGCAAGACTTGCTACCGTTGGTCCGTGTCAGACACGCGCCTGGTTATCGACTGCCAGCATCCCGAGAGAACGGGTAAATTTCTGGGTTAACATCCCGGTTTCGTTGCTGGCGGCAGAGGCGCAGAGCATCCCGGTGGTCAGCCAGCGGTTTACCGTGGTGCCTTCGCTGTTTTTCTCAATGAAGTTGGCATCACGGTCGGCTTTCATCAGACGGGCGATACGCTCAAATGCGTCATCCCAGCTGATGCGCTGCCATTTATCGGAGCCCGGCGCGCGGTACTGCGGATAACGCAGACGGCTTTCACTGTGAATATAATCGAGCAGACCGGCACCTTTCGGGCATAACGCCCCGCGGTTGACCGGATGATCCGGGTCGCCCTCGACGTGGAAAATCGCTGATTTGGCATTCATGGCACCATCACCCATGCTGTAAATCAGTAATCCGCATCCGACGGAGCAGTAGGTACAGGTGTTACGGGTCTCTTTTGAACGGAGTAATTTGTATTCCCGGACGTTGGACATTGCTACTGACGGCATAAAGCCTAATGCAGCGGCAGTTGTTCCGGCGAGACCGCCGGCACAAACCTTAAAGAACTGTCTGCGGCTGAAATTCATCGCATCCTCTTTTTTATTTATTTGTAAAAAATAGTGAGGAGAATATCAGCAAAGGTTGAATTTATATTGCCTGAAATCAATGAAAGTGAACTTTGATGTTTAATAATGATTAATTGGGGTTTTTCGTGTTTTGTAAATAATCACAAAGTGGTAGTAAGGTAAATTTAAATTTGATTCAGATCAATTAAACAAAATACGCAAAAAAAGAAAACAAGAAAATAAATCAATTATATTCCGGCTATCATACACACATTATATTTGTTAAAAAACAATTTAAAAATGGCGGATATCCGAATCGTCATTTTTAAAATGGGAAGGGGATTGCCCCATCTGTTTTTTAAACATAATTGAGAATGCCCCCGCACTGTTGTAACCCAGCTCATACGCCACTTCGGTAATCGATTTTCCGGACAGAATATGAGACAGCGAGTTCAGCAGACACGCCTGCTGCCGCCATTCTGAAAATGACATCCCGGTCTGGGCGCGGAAAAAACGGCTGAAAGAGCGCTCGCTTTTGTGCAGCTGTTCCGCCCACTCTCCCGGTTGTGAGGTGATAAGCGGTTTGCGCATAAATTCACGGCACAGACGGCCGAGTTTCTCATCACGCGGGATCGGGGCGAAAAACGGCAGCGGGGGCATGCGCGCCAGCTCGCAGAGGATCAGTTGCATCAGCACACCGTCACGCCCCTGAATATCATATTCCGCCGGGATATCCACCGCTTCCAGCAGCAGCTGGCGCAGCAGCGGGGAGACACTCACCACCTCACAACTGGCGGCGTGACGCGGCTTTGCCGCCGGTTCGATATACAGACTGCGGGTACTGACATTCAGCATCCGGGTTTCATGGGCGACCTGTTCCGGGATCCACACCCCGCAGGAGGGCGGGATCACCCACTCACCGTCTGCGGTACTGACTTCAATCAGCCCGGTGGCCGGATACAAAAACTGTGCCCGGCGGTGGGCGTGGTATTCCAGCAGGGTATCGGGCAGATAATCAGTGCCGAGCGCAATGACATCCCGCGCGATATTATCCACGCTTTTTAACGGAATATTTCTCATGAGTGCCGCGCTCCGTATCTGGCTGAAAATAAAAACCGGCGGGTGTTATATCAGATCCCGCCACCGCAAAACAGGGCTTTTGTGACAATAACAGATGCGGACGCCACATCTGTATTATTACGGTAACAAATAGAAAACGTTCGGTTAACAGTAACCGGAAACAGGCCGGAATTCAAATGCCGTTGTCTGATTTGCGCATGGCGGCAATATATTAATCCATTACTATTTTGCTGCCGCCATTCTGTTTATACAGATTATCATTATTTCCGGTTATTAAGCGATTACCGGTGGCGTGAAGTTATTTCCGGTCATTTAAAATTAAATAATATTTATTATTTACTGATGTTTTAAATACCGCACTCTGTTTCTCACCCGGGGTAAATCCATTATGAGTCATCAATCCGGCCACGATAATGAAACATCCGCCGCGCCCGGCGAAATAAGCCGCCGCCGCTTTATACAGGTCAGTTCTGTATTATCTGCGGTGCCGTTTCTGGCATCCGAAAGTATTGCATCCGTACCGGCCGATCCGGCCCATATTCCGGTTCATCAGACGGATGACGGCGTGCGCATTGTACCGACCTGCAGCAGCTTTGACTGCGGCGGGAAATGTGATATCCGCGCGCATATCAAAGACGGAAAAGCTATCCGCATCACAACCCGGCCGGATGCGGAACTCAATGAAGAGATGCCGATCATGCGGGCCTGCGTGCGCGGACGCGGATACCGGAAATTTATTTATCATCCTGATCGCCTGAAATACCCGATGAAACGGGTCGGTAAGCGCGGTGAAGGCCGTTTTGAACGTATCAGCTGGGAAGAAGCCACCAGCCTGATTGCCGCCGAATGGCAGCGCATCAGTGACAAATACGGCCCGGCATCGCGCTTTGTCAGCCTGAGTACCGGGGTGACCGGCGGGATTTTTTCCGGCGCAAATATGCTGCGCCGCCTGTTTAATCTGACCGGCGGCTTTCTGGAAAACTACCATTCCGTCAGTAACGGCAACACCATGGCGGCTACGCCCTATACCTACGGCACGGCGGCCAGCGGCAGCACACTCGATACCCTGGAAAATACGCCGCTGGTGATCCTGTGGGGGCATAACCCGAACGAAACGATTTTCGGGCACAGTAACCACTATTTCCAGAAAATGAAAAAGAACGGCACCAAATTTGTTGTCGTTGATCCGCGCTATTCCGATACCGCTTCTTCGCTGGCGGATCAGTGGATACCGATCCTGCCGACGACCGACAATGCGATGATGGATGCGATGATGTATGTCATCGTGACAGAAAATCTTCATGACCAGTCATTTATTGATAAATACACCCTGGGATTCAGTGAAGACCAGATGCCGGAAGGTGTCGCGGATAATGAATCGCTGTCAGCGTATCTGACCGGTAAAAAAGATGGCGTTGCCAAAACCCCGGAATGGGCAGAAAAAATCACCAAAGTCCCTGCGGACACTATCCGTCAGCTGGCGCGTGAATATGCCACAACCAAACCGGCGGTGCTGATGCAGGGCTGGGGACCGCAGCGCCATATCTGCGGTGAGCGCAGTGCGCGCGGAGCCACGCTGCTGGCAACCATCACCGGTAATGTCGGTGTACGCGGTGGCTGGGCGGCGGGTTACGGCATGGCGCTGAATCCGGAACTGCGCAAAACTATCGCCGGTCCGGCACTGTTTGATAACCCGGTCAAAGCCAAAATCAACATCACCAACTGGGTGCAGGCGTGTGAAGACAAAACCCTGGTGACCCCGGAGAACGGGCTGAAAAATGCAGACAAACTCGGCACCGAAATCAAAATGATTTTTTCGATGGCGGGTAACTACATGACCAACCAGAACACCGATATTCTTCATGCCGCAAGCGTGCTGGCGGATGAATCGAAAGTCGAATTTATTGTCTGTAGTGATCTCTATCTTACGCCGAGCGCCAAATATGCCGATCTGCTGCTGCCGGAAACCAGTTTTCTGGAACGCTGGAATATTGGCGGCACCTGGAGTTACGGCGATTACCTGATCCTGTCTGAAAAAGCCATTGAACCGGAGTTTGAACGGCGCACGGACTATGACTGGCTGTGCGAAGTGGCAGAGAAACTGGGTGTCCGTGATGAATTTACTGAAGGCCATGAAACGGATCGCGACTGGATAGCGTTTCTCGTCAATGATGCGGCACAGAAGCGCCCGCAAGATAACATTCCAACCTTTGATGAACTGCTGGTCAAACGCCGTCATTTATTAACGCATCGTCCGCATACGCAGAACGTCGCGTTTGAGCAGAATATTCAGGATCCGGAAAACAACCCGTTCCCGACCCCGTCCGGCAAAATCGAGATTTTCTCCAAACGCCTGTATGACATGCACAATCCGGAGATCCCGGCGCTGTCTCATTACGTTCCGGCAACAGAAGGGCCGGAAGATAGTCTGACCGGGAAATACCCGTTACAGCTGATCACCTGGAAAGGGCGCAACCGCGCGAACTCCACCCAGTTTGCCAACCCGTGGTTACAGGAAGTGCAGCGCCAGGAGCTGTGGATCAACCCGGCAGATGCGGCTGATCGCGGCATCAGTGACGGCGAAAAAGTGAAAGTGCATAACGACCGCGGGATCACCATGATCGCGGTGAAAATCACACCGCGCATTATGCCGGGGGTGGTGGCATTACAGGCCGGTGCCTGGTGGCAGCCGGACAGCAACGGCATTGATCAGGGCGGATGTGCCAACGTGCTCACCTCGTCACGCAGTACCGCGCTCGCCCACGGCAACGCGCACCAGACACTACTAGTTGAGGTGGAAAAAGCATGAGCAAATTCATCGTTTATCCGGCAGTCAGTGACAAACAGTTAGGTTTCTATATTGATTCCGCCCGCTGCTCCGGCTGCAAGGCGTGTCAGGTGGCGTGCAAGGACAAGAATAATCTTGATGTCGGCCGCCGCTTCCGCCGTGTGTATGAAATGACCGGCGGCGGCTACAGCCGCAATAAAAACGGCGCACTGATTAATAACGTGTTCGCCTATACGCTTTCCATCTCCTGTAACCACTGCAAAGATCCGATCTGTGTACGTAACTGCCCGACAACCGCAATGCATAAGCGGGCAGGGGACGGCATTGTGATGGTTAATACCGATAAATGTGTCGGTTGCGGTGCCTGTGCGTGGTCGTGTCCGTACGGCGCACCGCAGATGGATCCGGAAACGAAACAGATGTCGAAATGCGATTTCTGTATTGATCTTCAGCAAAACGGTGAGCAGCCGGTGTGTGTCAGCACCTGTCCGCTCGGGGCGATCCAGTTCGGGCCAATTGAGGAATTGCGGGCGAAATACGGTGACCTTGATTACGTGACCGGACTGCCGGATCCGTCAATCACGCATCCGAATCTGGTGATCAATCCGCATCAGGGCGCAAATTTTGATGACATGAACAGTGAGAGAAAAGAAAAATGAATGAGTGGTCACTGTTAATTTTCACTTACATGATGAATGCGGCGGCGGGGCTGTGCGTTGTGAGCGGGGTGTTTGCCGTGCATCTCAGCCGCCGCCTCCCGGCAGACAGCTTTAAGCGCTTTATGATGCTGACGATTTTTATTATCTGCGCCATTGCGGGGGTCGGTTCTGCTGCGTCAATTACCCACCTCGGTGTGCCGCTCAATGCACCGAATGCGATTAATAATGTGTTCAGTGCCTGGCTCAGCCGTGAAGTGGTAGTGACAGCTGCGTTTGTCGGTGCGCTCGGTGTCAGTTTTCTCTGGCTGTGGAAAACGGGAAAATTCTCTTTCCTGTTATACGGCGGCGCAATGGCTATCGGGCTGGCGGATATTTTTTGTATGGCATCGATTTACCGCTACACCTCGATTCTGACCTGGAATGACATCAACACCTATCTGATGTTTTACGGTACAACACTGACACTCGGTGCTGTCCTGTTTGTGCTGGTGGTGATAATGATCCGGAAAGCCGGACACAGGGCCGGGATGACACTGCCTGCTGACGCACTGTCATTATCACAGCAGTGGCTGCTGTGGGGAGTGATGGCGGTAAGTCTGATCGGGCGTCTGCTGTATCAGCCGTTTTATGCACATTACCTGACCCGCACGCAGCTGACACACACATCAATCACATTCCCGCTGTCACCTATTGAAGCGTATGACAGTATTGCCGGGCTGCGGATTGGTGTCTGGGCCGCGGCGGTGATGGGGGTGGCACTCTGCGGTATCTCGCTGGTGCGGGCTCAGAAAAAAGCACGCAGCGGTTTACCGGTCTGCACCGGGTTTATCAGCGGTTGTCTGCTGACCATTGCGGCAGAGTTTATGCTGCGCTATGTGTTCTATTACATTCATATCTGACGGGGGATGTAATGAGTAAAACAGCTCACTATGCAGCCGCGTTTAACGTGCTGGGGATCTGTTATCTGTTCCCGCCGGATGATGACAGCAACCGGGCCGCTATGCGCCTGTTTACCCTGCCGGGATTTGTGCAGCAGTGGCCGTGTGAGGTAGATGACACACTGTGTTCACAACTGAGCCGCACGGCGGGTGAGGGCAGGGAGGTACTGAAATCCGCATGGCAGTCGCTGTTTGCCGGGCCGGGGACGTTACCAGCTCCGCCCTGGGGCTCGGTGTATCTGGATGCGGAGGGATTACTGCAGGGGGATTCAACCCTTGCGTTGAGTGCGTTCTTAAAACAGGAGCGGCTGAAACTGAAAACACCGTATCCGGAACCGGCTGACCATATCGGGCTGATTTTATTCCAGGCAGCAGTACTGGCATCTGAAATGCGGGGTACGGCGGTGAACACATTACTCAGTCAGCATCTGATGAACTGGCTGCCGCGTTATGCGCAGCGGCTGGATACACACGGAAACAGCCCGTTTTACTCAGCCCTGACCCGGCTGGCGCTGACCACCGTGCAATCATTTATAAAAGCATAATATTCACAGTGATACGGTTTGATTACATTGCCCGTCATTTTATACGCCTCTTTCTCCGGAGGCGTCTTTTTTCATCTGTTGTATTACGTATTTCTTTTTAAGCCGGATTCCCAGTTAGCCGGATGTCACTGTTAATTTATCTTTCTGGTGCTATTATTCTTATGATTTTGAAAATATAAAATTTATATCATGATAATTGCTTTTAACGGATAAGGAATATTCATAAATGGCATGGAAATATGATGTTGCAACACGGGCATTCTCACTGGACGGCGTACATAAATTTTATGCGGAATACGCTGGTGCTGAAGGGTACAAAAATGATTCTGCGTATGAGTGCAGAGCGAATCAGGGACCGCTGCCGCGCGGAACATACACCATCGGCGCGCCGTTCACCCACAGCACGGCCGGTGCCTATACCCTGAGATTAACGCCGGATGCCGGTAATGATATGTGCGGCCGGGCAGGATTTCTGATCCACGGAGACAGTGTCAGTAATCCCGGGACGGCATCCACCGGTTGTATTGTGCTGATAAAATCCCGCAGAAAAGAAATCGTGGACAGTGGTGATACGGAGCTGATTGTCGAATGAAACTGAAATATTTATCACCGTTGCTGTTAGCACTGGTCAGTACGCCGTTGTTTGCCGCACCGGATGTTGTCAGTGAATGCAGCAAACCCGGCCGCTCGGTTGACCGGGAAATGCAGATAGTGATGGAGCATACGCTTCACATTGATCTGAAACAGATTGATGAAAGCAAAACCAAAACAGAAATTCTGTCTGCTCAACCGGCCGGGGAATTGCTGATTTCTCAGCTTGCGCAGGAAACCTATGATTCCCTGACAGACAAATCCAAAAGCTCACCGGAATCCTATAAGAAACTGTTTTCCGCTAACCCGGCGTATAACCTGGTTTTACGGATCACGTATGTGAATAAAGAGAATAAGAAGAATATCTTTATCGCCTCCGGACTGGCCGACAAAGAGGAGTGCTCGGTGCACTTTAACGGCTGGCTGACAGAGCAGCGGGAATTCTGATCCGGTAATATTCAGTCAGCGGAAAGATACGGCGGCACCAGATCGTCCAGCAGGGCGATCAGCGCCGGATCACCGTAATGGTAATCATCCGGGATCTCAAGGACATGAAGCGGTTTGTGATCCAGCAGGCGGGTAAATTCCGCTTTCAGGCGGTTTTTGTGTTTTTGCTCCATCACAAAAATCACATCAGCCCACTGAAGTAACGCCGGGGTAACCCGGCGTTTTGCATTGCGGCTGGTACCGGCAGAACGGACAGACCACTGCGGGTGATTCCGCCAGTGATGTTCGGCTGTCGGGCTGCGCCATTGATTGCGGCTGCAGATAAACAGGACATTCATCGATTCTTTTCCTCGTCGCAGGCGTTGCGTGTCAGAACCGCCTGACTGACCTGCGGATATGCCATGCCCAACTGAGCCGCCCGGATCATTTTTTCACTGCGTCCGTACATCATTTTCCAGCATTTCTCCGCCGGATAATCATATAACGATGCATCGTGCTTCTGATCACGGGACTTATTGATACGGTTTTTAAATCTGCGCCAGGCGCGGTTTCGGGTGTTATCCATCTTTTTCTCTCTTCAGCATTGAATTACCGGGTTCAGCAGCCGCGGTAATACGGAAAAGAGTGGGCTAACACTGCGAATTTTAAGCAAAAAAAAGCAGAAAGCAAGCTGAAAAACAAAAACGCCCGGGCAGATGCCGGGCGTGACAGATTATGCGGGCATTACAGCTCAGAGAAAGCGTAAGCGGCTGCATCAATGGTTTTGCGGATATCTTCGTCACTGTGCGCGACAGACATAAATCCGGCCTCAAAGGCGGATGGCGCCAGGTAAATGCCCTGTTGCAGCATCAGGTGGAAGAACTTCTTAAAGCGCTCAACGTCGCAGTTCATCACATCCTGATAGCAGGTGACTGCCGGTGCATCGGTAAAGAACAGGCCGAACATGCCGCCTACATGGTTAACCACAAACGGAATACCTGCTTCACGGGCTTTTTCGCACAGGCCGTCTGCCAGCATATCCGTCAGTTCGGTCAGGCGCTGATGCACACCCGGCTGAGCGATTTCCTGTAAGCAGGCAAGACCTGCCGCCATCGCGATCGGGTTACCGGACAGGGTCCCTGCCTGATAAACCGGGCCGGTCGGGGCGAGTTTTTCCATGATCTCACCGCGACCACCGAAAGCACCCACCGGCATTCCGCCGCCGATAATTTTACCCAGACAGGTCAGATCCGGCTCAACATCATAATGTGCCTGCGCACCGCCGAGGGCGACACGGAAGCCGGTCATTACTTCATCGATAATCAGCAGCGCGCCAAACTCATCACACAGGGCGCGCAGGCCCGGCAGGAAGTCCGCTGACGGCGGTATACAGTTCATATTTCCGGCGACAGGTTCGACAATGATACAGGCGATATCGTGCGGATGTTTTTCAAATGCCTCACGGACAGAATTCAGATCATTGTAGGTGCAGGTCAGAGTGTGTTTGGCAAAGTCTGCCGGTACACCCGGAGAGTTCGGCTGACCGATGGTCAGTGCGCCGGAACCGGCTTTGACCAGCAGGCAGTCTGCGTGCCCGTGGTAGCAGCCTTCAAATTTGATGATTTTATCGCGGGCGGTGTAGCCGCGCGCCAGACGAATCGCACTCATGGTCGCTTCGGTACCGGAGTTCACCATGCGCACCATATCCATGGACGGTACCAGTTCGGTAACGAATTTGGCCATTTCCACTTCGTCAGCAGTCGGCGCGCCGAAACTCAGCCCTTTTTCCACCGCGTTGATGACAGCGGTGCGGATGGCCGGGTGATTATGCCCCAGCACCATCGGCCCCCAGGAGCCGACATAGTCGATATAGGCTTTGCCGTCGACATCATAAATATAAGCCCCGTTGGCGCGCTCGATAAACAGCGGCGTACCACCGACACCGTTAAAGGCACGAACCGGTGAGTTCACACCACCCGGGATAAAATGTTGTGCTTCAGTATAGAGATTTTCAGAACGGCTCATGCAGGACTCCTGTCAGTCGGTGAGCGGGAAATTGCGGCTATTGTAAAGGAGAGCGGCGGTGAATCCAACTTATCGCATTATCCTCATGATAACTATATCCTTATTAATATTGTGGACACTGTGCTTTCTGTGTGACGAAACTTGAACGATTGCCGGAGGTGGTGGATAATCAGCAGTAGTGTCCGGAAGCGGTCAGCTTCTGCGTGTGTTTACTGGTCGCGGCCAGTCTGGAGTAATAAATGAGCGATGATGCAGCAATGCCCCTGCAATTTACTGATGCGGCAGCTAAAAAAGTAAAAATCTTAATCGCGGATGAAGAAAATCCGAACCTGCGTCTGCGTGTGTATATCACCGGCGGCGGTTGCAGCGGTTTCCAGTATGGCTTCACCTTTGATGATGCCATCAATGACGGCGACATGACCATCGAGAAAGAAGGCGTGGCGCTGGTGGTTGATCCGATGAGCCTGCAATATCTGGTCGGCGGTTGTGTGGATTATACCGAAGGGCTGGAAGGCTCACGGTTTATCGTCACCAACCCGAATGCCAAAACAACCTGTGGCTGCGGTTCTTCTTTCAGTATCTGACGTATCCGCAGACAACAAAAAAACGGGCGCCCGGAAAGCGCCCGTTTTTTTATGCCGATAAGTATTGCTGAAGAAAAATGGGTGATGACCTGTAGCCTGTATCCATAAAGAAAAAGAGGATAATTGTTTATATCCGGCCTTGTGCAGGGAAAATCGGTCACGTAATGTGATTTTATTCCGCGTTGCAGTAAAAACCGGGATCTCCGGCTAAAAAGGGGACTCGCAAGCAGTGACAGCGTTGCTATATTCCGGGAGAATATCCGTATTATTTGTCAGATAAATTGATGAATTAATAAAATGAAACAAAAAAATATTATTTAACACTTTTCAGTCAGAATACACTTATTATCAGATAAGGTTTAAATTCATTATTTATTAAATATCATGCTTTTTCATCACGATTATGCAGTAATAAAAAATTCATTTATTATTTGATTTATAACGATTTTTTATTTAAATGTTCCGGCGGCTATTATGTTCAGTCAGGATTAATAGCACCCATCGTTATATATTGTTATTTATATCGCTAAATTGGATTCATCTTGATCCCGCGCAATATGTCTGTATCTCACTGATTTACACTGAACATATAAAAATATGACCTGTTTACATCCATCACGTCTGAAAATATGAAAAATAAATGCGGGGATATACCGGACTATTTTATCTCAGCCTGTGATACCCGCCGGATCGTTTCCGGCCGAGTACGTTAAGGAATCTGCCATGATTTACCCGCTGACAGAACAGACCCCGGTTTTACAACATAATGCGGCATTACAGCGGTATGTGCTGCGTTATCTGGAGATTGAAAAACAGACGCAGCAGGCCATCGCACAGTACGGGCTGCCTTTTGAATCGCCGTACCGGCGTCAGGCCGAAACGGACGCGCTGCGCCGTGAGGTGAAAGCACTGGGCGCGGTGTTTGCCAACAACGGCAAAAGCATCCACAGCCGCTGGCTGTCATCCGCCTGTGTGCAGTGCCGTACCGGCGAGGGCAGTTACACCACGTTTGTATCCCTGAAATGTCACCGCGACTGTTATTTCTGCTTCAATCCGAATCAGGAAAATTACGACGGTTTTCAGCATGAGATGCGGGATGCTATTGGTGAAGTGAGTGCGATTGCCGAAGAGGGCTATCCGCTGACCCACATTGCGCTGACCGGTGGTGAGCCGCTGCTGTTTCGTCAGGAGAGTATCCGCTTTTTTGAAACGGTACAGGCGAAACTGCCCGGCGTTCATACCCGGCTGTACACCGCCGGTGATCCGCTGGATCGCAATACCGCGCTGGCACTGGCGAAAGCCGGTCTGAAAGAGGTGCGTTTCAGTATCAAAATTGATGATCCGCCGGAGAAAATTGAAAAGATTCTCAGCCGGATAGCGCTGGCACGGGAGATTTTCCCCGATGTGATGGTGGAAATGCCGGTGATCCCGGGCAGTGAGGAGCAGATGCATGATTTGCTGCTGAAACTGGATGCTATCGGCGTGGACGGTATCAATCTGCTGGAATTCTGTTTCCCGCTGACCAACAGCCCGGCCTATCAGGAACGGGGCTTTGCCCTGAAAAATCCGCCTTATGAAGTCTATTACAACTACTGGTACGCCGGCGGGCTGGCGGTAGCAGACAGTGAACTGGCTTGTTTGCGGGTGCTGAAGTTTGCCCTCGAAAATCAGCTTTCCGTTGGTGTCCATTACTGCTCGCTGGAAAACAAACACACCGGCCAGGTGTATCAGAGCAATGCTTTTATCAGCGCGGAGCCGTATTACCTGTTTTCTTCCCGTGATTACTTTTTCAAAAGCGCCAAAGTGTTCGGTGAGGACTGTGCTGCTGTTGCGGCTGCATTGCGTAAGGCGGATCTTCCGTTCCGTGAAGATCTCCTGCACGGTTTTTTACAATTCAACCCTGAATCGATTATGCGCCTGGCAGACATCCCTGAACTGCCTGTTCTGCTGACATCCCACATTGCGGAAGCCGATGAGCAGGGCAATCCCCTGATTAAAGAAGTGCGGGTTGAACTCACCACGCCCGCTGAATTTTCGCCCGACGATATCCACGGAGGTATGTGTGAACAGTGATGACCGGGATCCGGATTATCTGTATGCGCGTCAGTTTGCTTATGACGTCCTGCGCCGTCTGCTGACGGACGAACCGACAGCTGAACTGCTGGTTTATCTGCGTGATGAGGGATTGTCACTGTTTCCGGCAGATGACGCACTACCCGCCATGCGCAATGCACTCGATGCCATGCAGGATGATCTGAATACCCGCATGCTTAAACAGGGGGCATCTGATTTTGAGGCGCTGCACTGGGATTTCACGCGCCTGTTTATCGGGCCGGAATCGCCGCCTGCACCGCCGTGGGAGTCGGTTTATGTCTCCCGCGACAAACTGCTGTTTCAGGAAAGTACCCTGAATGTGAAAACCTTTTATCAGCAGAACGGTTTTCATCTGCCGGAAACGGAGTATGAGGCGGCAGATCACATCGGCTATGAGCTTGATTTTCTCTGGAAGCTGAGTGAACAGGCGTCACAGGCGCTTGACCATGAACAGGTGATGTGTGAGCGCATCACTGCGCCGCTGGCGGTTTCTTCTGACTTTATGCAGGCACATCTGCTGGCGTTTATCACGCCGTTTTGCCGTGAGCTGAATAATCATGCGGAAACCGCATTTTACCGGCAACTCAGCTCACTTCTGGAGGTCTTTGTCCGGAGTGATTATAAAAAAATCAATGAATTAATAAACTTACAATAATAATTTAAAAACCTGATGATGAGGTAAGAGCAATGTCAGACAGACAGAAAACCGGCGTAACCCGCCGTTCATTTCTGAAATGGACGTCGGCGGCATCCGCCATGGCGGCACTGCCGTTAAGCAGACAACTTCACGCGGCCACCCCGGCACCGGCACAAACCACTCCGGCGGCAGCGACTGCCGCGAAAGGGCAGTGGAAACCTGTCGCCTGCTGGCATAACTGCGGCGGGCGCTGTGTTAACAAAGCACTGGTGGCCGATGGTGTGGTGGTCAGACAAAAAACCGATGATGTGGTGGCGGATTCCCCTGACTTCCCGCAGCAGCGCGGGTGTCTGCGCGGTCGTTCCCAGCGCAAACAGGTGTTCGGAGCCGATCGCCTGAAATACCCGATGAAACGCAAAAACTGGGCACCGGGCGGCGGGGACAAAACGCTGCGCGGACGTGACCAATGGGTGCGTATCAGCTGGGATGAGGCACTGGATATTGTGGCCTCCGAAACCAAGCGCATCACCGGACAATACGGCAATGAATCCCTCTGGGTCACCGGCGGTAACGGCACAGATTTCCAGAGTGTGTTCTCCGCCGCCGGGGGTTTTACAGGCGACTGGGGCACCACCTCCTGGGGCGCATGGTTTGAAACCCCGGCCCATCTGGGGCTGCTGGAGGGATTCTACACCTTCGGCACCAATGACCGTTTTGATATGCGCAACTCACAGCTGATTGTGATGTGGGGCGCGAACCCGGCGTGGTCCAGCCCGGGCAGCCCGACTTATAACTATTATCAGGCGAAAAAAGCCGGGGCGCGTTTTATCAGTATCGACCCGAGCTATACCGCCACCGCAGAGCTGATGGATGCGGACTGGTATCCGATCAACCCGGGGACAGACCACGCGCTTGCTCTGGGGATCATGCATGCGCTGCTGGAGATGGACAGCCCGGAAAATCCGCTGATCGACTGGGAATTCCTGCGCCGCTGCACCGTCGGTTTTGATGAGAGCAATATGCCGTCAGGGGCGGATCCGAAGAAAAACTTTAAGGATTATCTGCTCGGCACCTACACCGGCAAGCCAACCACGCCGGAATGGGCGGCGGATATCTGCGGTATTTCCGCATCGGACATCCGCTCACTGGCGCGTCAGATCGGCGGCACACAGCGCGTGGCGCTGTTAACCGGCTGGGCACCGGCACGTATTCATAACGGTGAGGGATGGGTTCAGGCATTCTCAACACTCGGGTTTATGACCGGACACATGGGCCGCCCGGGCCGCATGACCGGCGCGTGTTGTCACTATGCTGCCGGGAACAACGGTACCCGTCTGGTGATGGCCGGGGCGAACGGCTTACCGGCGGTGAAAAACCCGGTCACTCTGAAAATCAACCACAACGAACTGAACCGCGCCCTGCTGGAGAAAAAATTCCGTCAGCGCGGCGTCGGGGATGTGGATGCCAATATTCAGATGATTTTTCATCCGTTTAACGCCACCTTACAAACCCGCGCCAACATTATGAAGGGAATCGAGGCTTACCGCAGCGGCGTGGAATTTATTGCAACCGCAGCGTATGTCCCGCATACCTGTGCAAAATATTCCGATGTGATCCTGCCGGTAACAACTGAGTGGGAGCGTGAGGGGACCATTCTTAACCCGAGTAACCGTGAGGTTATCATTGCTGCGGTGAATGTGACTCAGCCGCTGTATGAAGCGAAAAGCGACCAGTGGATCGCCAAAGAGCTGGGTAAACGCCTGGGTGTCAATGTGGATGAGATCTTCCCGATCTCCGAAAAACAGCAGTTCTTCAATAAACTCAACGGTGCAACCATTATTACTGAGGATGGTGTCACCAAAGCGCCGCTGTTTACCATCACTCAGGCAGATATTGATGAGTGGCAGGTAACCGGTACGCCGCAGGAAGGGCGCATCACCCTGAATGAATTCCTGACCAAAGGGAAGTATCAGGTGGAGCGCACCCCGGATGATAATTACGGTTATATCGCGTATGAGGACTTTATCCGCGATCCGGCGGCGAATCCGCGCCCGACGCCGAGCGGTAAGTTTGAAATCTACTGCGAAACCCTGGTGGAGAAAGCGAAAGAGTGCGGCTGGACAGAATTACCGCCGATTGCCGAATACATCCCGTCAGCCAGTGGTTATGAAGCCAGCTTTAAAGATTTCAGCAAAAAAGAGAAAGGGGATTATCCGTTCCAGGTTTATAACCCGCACTATCTGCGTCGTTCACACAGTACCCTTGATAACGTGCCGTGGCTGCGCGAGCAGTGGCCGAGCCCGATCTACATTAATGCCTCCGATGCCAGACGTCTGGATATTAAACAGGGCGAAACCGTCCTTGTGACCAGCCCGCAGGGCAAAATTCTGCGTCCGGCACTGGTGACCCAGACCATGAAACCGGGGGTGGTTGCACTGCCGCACGGCAGCTGGACCAATGTGGATGAAACCACCGGGATTGATATGGCCGGGGCGGATAACACCCTGACCATTCAGGTACCGACCGGACTGGGCACCTCCGGGTGGAACACGATGCTGTGTAATATCGAAAAATGGCACGGTGAGCAATTAACTGACGATGCGCGTCTGCCGCAGCGGATTATCGGATAAGGGGCACAGACATGGATAACCAAGTTGGATTTTATATAAATGTCGCCGCCTGCATCGGGTGCAAAACCTGTGTTGTGGCGTGCAAGGATAAGAACGATCTCGAGGTCGGGCGTAATTTCCGCCGGGTGTATGATATCGAGGCCGGGGAATATCCTCGCCCGCGCCGCTGGCACCTCTCCATTGCCTGCAACCATTGTGACGATCCGCAGTGCGTCAGCCATTGCCCGACAACCGCGATGCATAAGCGGGAAGAGGACGGGGTGGTGCTGGTGGATCATGATAAGTGTGTGGGCTGCCGTTACTGTACCTGGGCCTGTCCGTATGAAGCACCGCAGTTTGATCCGGCGATCGGCATGATGACCAAGTGTGATACCTGTCTGGATCTGCGGGAGCAGGGCGGCAATCCGATGTGTGTGGATTCCTGTCCGATGCGCGCCATTGAGTTCGGCCTGATCAGCGAACTGCGCAAAAAATACGGCACCAATGCCGATATCGGCGGTCTGCCGAGCTCATCCATTACCCGGCCGAACCTGGTTGTCGGCACCAAAGGATAAGGAGAATGATCATGCATGAACTGCCTCTTGTTATATTCACCTTATTTATGCAGGCTTCGGTCGGCTGTCTGGTGATCACGTTACTTTGTTATTTCCGTCTGTTCGGCTGTACGGATGCCCGCACTGCGATGAAATGGGTGCGTGTTCCGCTGGTTGCTTCTTTCCTGCTGGGCTGTGCCGGATTACTCGGCTCCCTGTTCCATATGGGGAATCCGTTCCATATGTTTTACACCATGCTGCACGTCTCGACGTCATGGATGAGCCGTGAAGTCTGGGCGACCGCCATTTATATGGCGCTGCTGTTCTTCAGTGTCGCGCTGCTGCTGTTAAAACAGAAGGTGAACGGCTTCCTGCTGCTGTTAAGTGCGGCGGCAGGGCTGGTGTATATGTATGCCATGTCCGCACTGTATGCGAACACCTTGTTTAACCTGTGGGGCGGGCTGTTTACCTATGCCGGATTCTTCGGCACAGTGCTGCTGACCGGCGGGATGATCGCCGGTCTGCTGCTGGTGACGGCACTGGGCTTTGCCCGTGAGGATGTGCTGATTCAGCGTGTGGTGAAGATTTCCCTCGCCGCCGGTGTGACCGGACTGCTGCTGATGCTGCTGAGCGCATTATCACTGCTCGGAAATATTGGTGGGCCAATCTACGCCGGGATGACGCCGCGTGTTATGCCGGAAGGGCTGCTGAACCTGAATATCATCCGTGTGGTGCTGATCGGGCTGGGGATGTTTTTTGCCGGTCGTCTGCTGTGTCAGAAAAATGCACAGGTCACTCACGGCACACTGATGATGGCTCTGGCGGTCATCTGTGTATTTGCCGGTGAAGCGGTCGGGCGTGTGGTGTTCTTTTCACTCGGCGCGTAATGCGTTGTACGAAACAAAAATCCGGACGCTTTCACGTCCGGATTTTTTTATCAGCGGGTCAGAATGACATCCCCTAAGATATTGTCTTTCAGCAGGCCGCCGTTTTTCGCCTGGAACAACACAAAATCAATATCCCGCGCCTGATAGCGCTCACGCAGAATGGTGGTGATCTCTTTGATCCCCTTACCCTGCAATAATCCGTCAATCATCATTGCCAGCAGCAAAGACTGATCACTGTAGGTCAGCGGATTCAGTGATCCCATGACCCGGTTGAGATAGTGATCGAAGACCGGCAGCGGGTTTTCCGGGTGTTCACGGTTTAGCTTAATCTGCACATCGATCACGGTATTAAAATCAAGACCGTAATGCGCAATCCGGTCACGCAGATCATTCACATAGCGATCAACATCATCGGAATAGAGCCTGCTGATGGTGCCGCTGAATGTAAACAGTGTCATGCCGTTCAGGCGCTGCAAAATATACAGGGCAATATAAAGATTGTAGCGTGACGGGATCAGCAGGCAGTTATCAATCCACCAGACCAGCACATGATGCGGGCTGATGCTGTCATCAATATATTTGACCGGCGGATAGATTATGATGTCGGTATCCGTTAATTCACCGAGATGTGTCTGGATCAGATTATCCACCTGACGCCACTCCAGCCCGCCGCTGCCGCAGCCGAGTGCCGGAATAGCCACGGATTTCAGTCCCTGCTTTTTAATCAGAGCTTTCAGTTCGCGCAGACCATTTTCGATAAATTCATAACCGGAAGGGGAATCCGGTTGATTCCGGGTCGGGAAGTTAATAATAATGCGGCCGCGTTCATCCGTTACTGATAACTGACCGGCACTTATTTTATTTTCTTTGCATAAGGCTTCATAGGCGCGTGCATTTACCGGATAATCCAGTTTGAACTGATAGGCAATTCCTTTTCCCATAATGCCCTGACAATTAACGGCATTGACCAACGCCTGAGCGTCAGATCTCAGTAAATCACCTTTGAGGTATTTAATCATCGTTACAGTCCATTTCTTTATTCAGTCTGTGGCATTGTCGCCTGCTCCGGCGCTGACGGGTATCGGAATCTTCTTGGGTTTACGGAATAAGAATAGTCGCTGAAAGAATAAGTAATAATGACAAAAGAAAGCTGAATTAAATATAATAAAATAAAAAAGAGAATATACCGCATAATAAGCGGCATATTATTAACATGATATATTCATATCAGGTGTTATTTATTTTCTCACACAATTCTTCCGCCGCCTTTAACAGCCGGGGGGTACCGCGCTGGAACCAGTCGGCATTAATTGTAATCACCGGCACATCAAGCTGCGGAGACCAGAAGCGCTTTACATTCTCCACTTCGCGGTTATCCCCGGAGATAAGGATCATGTCCGGTCTGCGGGTCAGTACCTGCTCGCGGTTAACCTGCGGCCAGGGCACCGGGCTGTCGGCAAACACGTTTTTACCGCGGCACAGTGTCACCACTTCACTTTGCAGGGTGGTGCCGGACGCGGTGAAAATCGGGTTCTGGCCGAACTGGAGAAAAATCCGTTTTTCCGGTTTATCGCCGTAGCGGTTTTTCAGGGCGTCAATCCCGCTGCGCATATCGGCAGCCGTTTTTTCCGCCAGTGCCGGTT
Source organism: Morganella sp. GD04133 (assembly GCF_029835375.1). Lineage (NCBI taxonomy): Bacteria > Pseudomonadati > Pseudomonadota > Gammaproteobacteria > Enterobacterales > Morganellaceae > Morganella > Morganella sp. GD04133. Next base: position 23,242 of record NZ_JAODZS010000021.1, read on the forward strand.
GCGGGCTGTAGGGCGCGAGGCGATCCAGATCATCCGCAATCTCATCAAGGTTGCGCGGATCAAAATACTCGACGTTGATCCCGAGATGTTCCAGCTGACTCAGCGGGCGCTGCGGGTTGCCGCCGCGCCAGGCCATGATCAGATCCGGTTTCAGGGCAATAATGCGCTCAAGGTTCAGTCCCTGCCAGCTGGACACCTGCTCGATGTTTTTCGCTTCCGGCGGGTAATCCGCGTTGGCACTGACACCGACCAGGTTATCCCCCAGACCGGCGGCATACGCCATCTCCGCCAGTGACGGGGAGAGGGCGATCACCCGCTGTGCCGCTGCCTGTGCTCCGGCGGATGCCAGCAGAAACAGCAGACCGGCGAAGCGCAATGATCGTCTGATCATTTCAGTGAATCAATATTGGCGAGGATTTCCGCCACCATCAGAGACGACTGCTTTGCTGCCAGCGGCAGAAACTCATCAAAACTGAGATGCGAGGCTTTATCTGCCACATCAGAAATTGCACGAACCACCACAAACGGTACCTGATACTGATGGCAGACGTGGCCGACAGCCGCACATTCCATTTCCACTGCCACGACTGACGGGAAGGCGGCACGGATACGCGCCAGCGGCTCTGCGCCGTTGATAAAGGCATCACCGCTGCAAATCAGGCCGCGCACCGCGTTCAGGCCGAGGGTCTGAATACATTTTTCAGTCAGTGCGATAAGACCGGCATCGGCGATAAAGGCCGGCGGGCATTGTGCCATCTGGCCCGGCTCATAACCGAAGGCCGTGACATCCGCATCGTGATAACGGACTTCCGAGGAGACAACGATATCGCCGACATTCAGGTGCGGCGCGAGGCCACCGGCAGAACCGGTATTAATCACCACGTCCGGCTTGCACAGTTCCAGCAGCAGGGTGGTACCGATCGCTGCCGCCACTTTGCCGATACCGGATTTGAGCAGTGCAACATCAACACCGTTAATCTGACCGGTATAGATTTCGCAGCCGCCGTGGCGGAGGGTCTGCATGTTGGTAATCTGATCACGCAGCAGGGTTACTTCCTGCTCCATCGCACCTATGATACCGACTTTCATTATGTCATACTCCCTGAATAGAAATTGAACTGCATAATAACGGATTAGCAACAGTTTATCACCGAATCCCGGCGGGTGGTGTCTTTTCCCGTGCGGATAAGAAGACGGAGGCGACGTGCCGGTTATTGATTTTAAAAAGAAGCTGAATTTTCACCGCCAGTTTGGTGCTTCTGCGGCGGGATCCGCACAAGAGTTTCTGGTGAATCAGGCATTTGAAAGTGATCGCGGCCGTATTATCAATTCTGCCGCTGTCCGTCGTCTGCAACAGAAAACCCAGGTCTTTCCGCTGGAGCAGAATTCCGCCGTCCGCAGCCGTCTCACACACTCCCTGGAAGTGCAGCAGGTCGGGCGTTATATCGCCAAAACGATCCTCAGTCAGCTGAAACAAGCACAAAAACTGGAAGAATACGGCCTGGATGAGCGTACGGATGCGTTTGAAAGTGTGGTTGAAATGGCGTGTCTGATGCATGATATCGGCAATCCGCCGTTCGGGCATTTTGGCGAGGCGGCAATTCAGAAATGGTTCAGTAACCTGCTGGGCGAGCCGCAGACCGGAGATGAGGATAATTGTCAGATTGCCGCACTGCGCCTGACCGGTTCGCCGCAGGCAGATCATCTGCGCCGTCAGCTGCGCCGGGATTTGTGTCAGTTTGAGGGCAATGCCCAGGGAATGCGGATGGCACACCATCTGCTGAAACTGAATCTGACATTTGCCCAGATAGGCAGTGTGCTGAAATATACCCGTCCCGCCTGGCAGCTGGATCCGGTGCCGGCGGAATTTGATTATCTCACCAAGAAACCGGGTTATTACTGGTCTGAAAATACGCTGATTCAGCGGCTGCGTGATGAATTACAGCTCGGTGAATTCTGCCGTTTCCCGCTCAGTTATATTATGGAAGCGGCGGATGATATTTCGTATTGCATTGCTGATCTGGATGATGCGGTGGAGAAAGGTATTCTGACCCCGGATACGCTGGTGACGTATCTGCGTCAGGAGTGGCAGGCTCTGGAAGGCTCAGCGGATTCCCCTCTGTTCCGGGATACGGTGGAACGGGCTTATCAGTCGCTTAACCGCAGTCATCACCGCAGCCCGCAGGATCAGTTTTTTATGTATCTGCGGGTTTATATCACCAATAAACTGGTGCCGTACACTGCGCAACGCTTTATTGATCACCTGCCTGCAGTGTTTGCGGGCACTTACAATCAGGCGCTGCTGGAAGATAAAAGTGAAGAGCACCGCTTGCTGAAGACCCTGAAACGGGTCGCGTTTAAGTATGTGTTTACCCATCACGAAGTGGAAGAACTGGAATTGCAGGGATTCCGAATCATCAACGGCCTGCTGGATTTTTACCGGCCACTGTTAATGATGCCGCAGGCGGATTTCGCCGATCTGGTCCGTGAAAACTTCCACAAACACTATTTTATCGAAACGCGGCTGTTACATAAGCTGTCACGCAAGCAGCGGGCGGCCTACGGGGAAGCCGTTGCCGCACTGGCAGATAAACCGCCGGAAGAGCAGAGCATCCTGGAATTTTATTACCGCGCCAGGCTGATTCAGGATTATATCAGCGGTATGACCGATCACTACGCTTACGAAGAATACCGGCGTTTTTCCGTTTGTCAGTAACCTGCTGATTAATGGCAGCCCTTTCGCACAAATGACCTGACAATTCCGGTTCAATATTACCGGAATTGTTGCTACGATTAATCCGCAGGTGTTGCTGAAATAGATTCACTGTATTCGGTAGCGGATCTGTACATTATATTGTCGCAGCCTGAATGCATTTCAGGGCTATACCGTTGCACTAAAAGTATTAACCGGGATTACATCACGTATGCAAAAAGAGTATCGGGTCGGGATTGAATTTGAATATTGGCTGACACAGTACCGGAATAAAAGTGCCGCCGGTATTCGATCCTTTGATAATATTACCCTGTCAGAGCTGGCACCTGCACTGAATAACCGCCCGGGGATGGATGACGCCTCGCTGCATAAAGGGGATGCGGGTATCAAAGCCGGTTACTGGTATGTTGAGGGCGACGAGCGTTTTTCGCCGGAAGGTCAGCTCACCGGCCAGGTTATCAAAGGGATTGAAATCCGCACGCCACCGGCAGACTCGGTGACGGCGGCGCTGGATTCTCTGCAGACCATTGAAGTGCAGCTGAGTGAGCGCCTGAAAGCGTGCGGGCTGGGGCTGGCAATCAGTGCTTATCATCCGGTTTCGCCGCGTTATCAGTTTAATCCGCCGCTGAATGCGTGGGAAAAAGTATTTCGTGAGGAGCATGCCGCTTTCCGCCACGCGGATCTGGTGATGCAGACCTGCGGGCCGGATATCAATGTTTCCGTACCGGAAATGAGTGATACCCGTGTCGTGCATGCGGTTGAAAAACTGACCTTTTTCGCGCCGTATCTGGTGGCGCTCTCTCTGAACGGCCCGCTGGAAAACGGGCAGTTATGGGGCGGTTTATCCCGCCGTACCGCACTGCGCAGTTGTCACCGTCCGGCCTGTAAAGGGTTTCTGACCAACCCGGCAGTGTATCCGCATGACTTTATTTATCCGGCACGTAACGGAGGGGAGCACGGGCGGATTGAATTCAAAGCCTTCGATGCGGTTCCGGACCCGGCGCTGTTGGGTGCATTCTGCGCGTGGATCCTCGGGCTGGTGCTGGATGATACCATCGCCTTTAATTACGGTGTGCAGCCGGACGCCCGCTTTAATGCCATTGCCCGTGAACCGTTTGCTGACCTGACCGTTTCCACCGTGATTGAGACACTGCTGAACGCGGCCCGGCGCGCGCTGGAGCAGCATGGCCTGCTGAATGAGGCGGGGCGGCTGCAGTTACTCAGCGAACGGCTGGCAAACAGAATCACGCCTGCGGATGACATGATCGCCCGTTTTCTGGTCAGCGGGGAGTTAATGCATTTCGGCGGGTTGTGGCCGGATCTGAATGCGTAACATTGTTATATCAGGATAGATTTTTATTGTTACCGGCCTGAAACCGTTATTTTTTAAATAACGGTTTTTTTTGTGCCAAAAAAATCAGCACCGGTAAGTTCATGTAAATTTATTATTTATCAGCGGCTGATATTGCGTATTATTCAGCGGGTGGTGCGGTATCAGGCATTATAAATAATGAAACCGGCAGCATTGATGTGTAACGATAAATATCATTTATCCTTTTAACAAATAGTGCTGAGGCACTATCCGGCAGTATGATATAATCAGCGCCACGCATTTTTTACCGGTTCATGACGTATTATTTGCAGTGTACCCGAAGAATCCGTTGGTCAATACGCTGCTTTATGGGAAAATCACCGGCCTCACAGACAACGTTTTTTATCATTATGGCGCAATTTTATTCTCAGCCCCGTCAGACCCCGCGGCAGTCCCGGACTGTCACCGTCACCGCTGACTCTCTCGATGCTCTCGGGCAGGGCATTGCCCGCCTTCAGGGAAAAACTGTTTTTATCCCGGATCTGATGCCGGGTGAGTCCGCACAGGTCAGGCTGACGGAAGAAAAGCGCCACTATGCCAAAGGCAGCGTGGTGAAACGCCTGTCTGATAACCCGGCACGCCGCAAACCGGCCTGCCGTCATTTCGGGCAGTGCGGCGGCTGCCAGCAGCAGCATATTCCGGTTGCCATGCAGCGGGAAACCAAAGCGGCGTATCTCGCGTATCTGCTGACCCGCGAAACGGGTGAGGTGTGCGGGGAGGTTCCTGTTCTGAGCGGGGAAGAGTACGGCTACCGCCGCCGGGCGCGGCTGGCGCTGGTGTATTTCCCGAAAACAAAACAGCTGACTATGGGATTCCGTCAGGTGCAGAGCAAATCAACAGTCGCTGTCACACAGTGTCCGGTGCTGGTTCCTCGTCTGGAGGCATTGCTGGTACCCTTACAGCGCTGTCTGTCGTCTCTGGCCGCCGCACCGGCACTCGGTCATGCGGAACTGGCGGATACCGAAAGCGGCCCGCTGCTGGTGCTGCGTCATCTGGCGCCGCTCAGTGATGGGGATTTATCCGCACTGACGGCGTTTTGTGCTGAACACAATACCGCGCTTTATCTGCAGGGCAGTGCCGGTACAGCGCCTGTGGCAGTTTGTGCGCCTTATCCTCCGCATTACGCGGTAGCCGGGTTAACATTACAGTTCAGCCCGCAGGATTTTATCCAGGTGAACGGTGCCCTGAATGAGCTGATGGTGGCACAGGCGCTGAACTGGTTGGAGCTGACAAAACACGATCGCGTGTTAGATCTCTTCTGCGGGATGGGTAATTTTACGCTGCCGGTGGCGGAACGCGCCGGTGAGGTTGTCGGGGTGGAAGGCGTGGACGCGCTGGTCCGCACGGCGCGGGAGAATGCCCGTCTCAATAATCTGGCAAATGCCGCATTTTATCACGCGGATTTGTCGCAGGATATTACCGGGGAGCCGTGGGCGGCTTCCGGGTTTAACAAAGTTTTACTGGATCCGGCACGTGCCGGGGCGGCTGAGATTATGCCGCATATTGTTGCGCTTTCCCCTGAGCGCATCGTTTATGTTTCCTGTAATCCCACAACACTCGCAAGGGATAGTCAGGTTCTGCATGGTGCCGGGTATCACCGGAATGCTGTCCGCATGCTGGATATGTTTCCGCAAACCGGCCATTTGGAGTCGATGGTGCTTTTCACAAAGACACCACCGGTCAGTCAGTAGGGAGAATGTATGGTCGCGGTAAGAAGTGCGCATTTAACACCGGCCGGTGAGTTTGACCCGGCACACTGGATTAACAGCCTCGGGCTGCATAACCCGGTGACGGGTGAAAAACTGGAAGAGGTCTGGCATTACTGTCATCAGAAGGTTGATGGACATCAGGATGCGGCGCTGCTGTTGGGGCGCGGTATTGAGATGGTGGAAATTTTATCCACCCTCAGTATGGATCTCGACAGTCTGCGCGCAGCGTTGCTTTTTCCGCTGGCCGAAGCGGAGGTCCTCGGAGAGGAAGAGATAAGCGAAGCCTTTGGTCCCGCTATCTGGCTGCTGGTCAAAGGTGTGATGGATATGGATGCTATCCGTCAGCTGAAAGCCACCCATAACGACGAAACCAGTTCGGTGCAGGTGGATAACATCCGCCGTATGCTGCTCTCCATGGTGGAAGATTTCCGCTGCGTGGTGATCAAACTGGCAGAGCGGATAGCCCATCTGCGCGAAGTGAAAGATGCCGGTGAGGACGAACGCGTCCTGGCGGCTAAAGAGTGTTTCAATATTTATGCCCCGCTGGCGAACCGTCTCGGGATCGGGCAGCTGAAATGGGAGCTGGAGGATTACTGCTTCCGTTATCTGCACCCTGATGATTATAAACGCATTGCCAGCCTGCTGCATGAACGCCGTCTTGATCGCGAAGAGTATATTGATAACTTTGTCACGACCCTGCGCAACGACATGAAAGAAGAGGGTATTCAGGCCGAGATCTACGGAAGGCCGAAGCATATCTACAGTATCTGGCGCAAGATGCAGAAAAAATCGCTCTCCTTTGATGAGCTGTTTGATGTCCGCGCCGTGCGGATTGTGGTGGAGCGCCTTCAGGACTGCTACGCCGCGCTCGGGATTGTTCATACCCATTTCCGTCATCTGCCGGATGAGTTTGATGACTATGTGGCAAACCCGAAACCGAACGGCTATCAGTCGATTCATACTGTGGTGCTGGGTCCGGCGGGTAAAACCCTGGAAATTCAGATCCGCACCCGGCAGATGCATGAGGATGCGGAACTCGGCGTTGCTGCGCACTGGAAATACAAAGAAGGCACCGCAGGCGGCGGGAAAACCGGCAGTTACGAGAACCGTATCGCCTGGCTGCGTAAACTGATCGCGTGGCAGGAAGAGATGGCTGATTCCGGCGAAATGCTGGATGAAGTACGCAGTCAGGTGTTTGATGATCGCGTTTACGTCTTTACCCCGAAAGGGGATGTGGTGGATTTACCGGCCGGCTCCACGCCGCTGGACTTTGCTTATCACATCCACAGTGACGTGGGTCACCGCTGTATCGGCGCAAAAATCGGCGGTCGTATTGTGCCGTTCAGTTACCAGTTGCAGATGGGTGATCAGATTGAAGTCATCACCCAGAAGCAGCCGAACCCTAGCCGTGACTGGCTGAACCCGAACCTGGGGTATGTCACCACCAGCCGCGGACGCGCCAAGATCCATAACTGGTTCCGCAAACAGGATCGTGATAAAAACATTATCGCCGGGCGGCAGATGCTGGACAACGAACTGGCCGCGCAGGATATCAGCCTGAAAGAAGCCGAAAAACTGCTGATCGCCCGTTATAACGTGCATTCGCTGGATGAAGTACTGGCCGGTATTGGTGTGGGTGATATCCGCATCAACCAGTTATCGAACTTCCTGCAAAGCAAACTGAACAAACCGACGGCGGAAGAGGCCGATCGTGAAGCGCTGAAAACCCTGGAAAAAGCCCCGCCGGCCAAACCGGCACCGGCTCACCAGAGCAGTGGTCGCATTGTGGTTGAAGGCGTCGGTAACCTGATGCATCACATTGCCCGCTGCTGTCAGCCGATTCCCGGGGATGATATCGTCGGCTTTATCACCAAAGGCCGGGGGATTTCCATCCACCGCGCGGATTGCGAACAGCTGGCGGAATTGCAGGAGCAGGCACCGGAACGTCTGGTGGAAGCGGTCTGGAGTGCGAGTTACTCCAGCGGCTATTCCCTGGTGGTGCGGGTGGTGGCAAATGACCGCAGCGGTCTGCTGCGCGATATCACCACCATTCTGGCGAATGAGAAAGTGAATGTTCTCGGGGTGCGCAGCCACAGTGATGTAAAACAGCAGATTGCCACTATCGATATGGATATGGAAATCTACAATATCCAGACCCTCAGCCGTGTGCTGGCAAAACTGAACCAGCTGCCGGATGTGATTGAGGCAAAACGTCACACTCAGTAAAAGGCAGAAAATCATATTCAGGAATTAATCACATGTCTGTATCAGTTGAACGCCTGCTGGCGATCATGTCGCAGTTACGCGACCCGGAAAACGGCTGTCCGTGGGACAAAGCACAAACTTATGCCACCATCGCCCCGTACACCCTGGAAGAGACCTATGAGGTTCTGGACGCGATTGAGCGGGCAGATTTTGACGATCTGAAAGGTGAGTTAGGTGACTTATTATTTCAGGTGGTGTTTTACGCGCAGATGGCGAAAGAAGAAGGGCGTTTTGATTTTGAGGATATCGCCGCCGCCGTCAGTGATAAGCTGACCCGCCGCCATCCGCATATTTTTGCCCGTGAGCAGGGGATCGGCGCGGAAGCGGCTATTGCCGGCTGGGAGCAGCGTAAAAGTGCGGAGCGTGCTGAAAAATCACAGTATTCCCTGCTGGATGATATCCCGGCAACACTGCCCGCCCTGATGCGTGCCTATAAAATCCAGAAACGTTGTGCGTCAGCAGGGTTTGACTGGGACACACTTCCGCCGGTGCTCGGTAAGGTGTATGAGGAACTGGATGAGGTGATGGAGGAAGTGAATCAGCCGCAGGTGAATGATGAGCGTGTGGCTGAAGAACTGGGTGATTTGCTGTTCGCGGTGGTGAATTTTTCCCGTCATCTGGGACATAAACCGGAAATGGTGTTACAAAAAGCCTGCCGCAAGTTTGAGAACCGTTTTCGCCAGGTGGAGAGCGATATTGCCGCCCGCGGACTGACGATAGAATCAGCAACGCTTGATGAAATGGAGAAAAGTTGGCAGGATGTTAAATACCGTGAGGAATGAGCTTAATGCTTTCAGCTAATGATTTTACCGGAGAATGAAAAGTTTTTTATAAAATGTAAGACGTTGATTAGTTAGTGTAAAAAGGCGGTTTTTACCGCCCCGGAAGCGACGGATAACCGAAAAGAGGTGACGAGATTATTTGTCGCCAAAATAAGGTTAGGGTATACTATTTTCCCGTCCTGTTATATCCATCATCTATTACACCTAAACTTTCAGGTTCAGCATGAAAACTAATTATATTTTTGTGACCGGCGGGGTCGTATCCTCTCTGGGTAAAGGCATTGCCGCAGCCTCTTTAGCGGCTATACTCGAAGCCCGTGGACTCAATGTCACCATGATGAAACTGGATCCGTACATCAACGTCGATCCGGGAACCATGAGCCCGACCCAACACGGGGAAGTTTTCGTCACCAACGACGGCGCTGAAACTGATCTCGACTTAGGTCACTACGAGCGCTTCATCCGCACCAAAATGACCCGCCGCAATAACTTCACCACCGGACGTGTTTACTCTGAAGTTCTGCGCAAAGAGCGCCGCGGCGACTATCTCGGTGCCACCATTCAGGTTATCCCGCACATCACCAACGAAATCAAAGACCGTATCATCCGTGGCGGTGAAGGTCATGACGTGGTGCTGGTGGAAGTCGGCGGGACTGTCGGTGATATCGAATCACTGCCGTTCCTGGAAGCTATCCGTCAGATGGCGGCGGAAGTCGGTCGTGAACACACCTTATATCTGCATTTGACTTTAGTTCCGTATCTGGCCGCGGCCGGTGAAGTAAAAACCAAGCCGACTCAGCACTCAGTGAAAGAATTATTATCCATCGGTATTCAGCCGGATGTGCTGATTTGCCGCTCAGACAGAGTGATTCCTGCTAACGAACGTGCAAAAATCGCGCTTTTCTGTAATGTTCCTGAGAAAGCGGTTATCAGTCTGAAAGATGTCGATTCCATTTATAAAATCCCCGGCCTCTTGAAATCCCAGGGATTAGATGATTATATCTGTAAACGATTCAGCATTAATGCTCCGGAGGCAGATCTCTCCGAATGGGAGCAGGTGATTTATGAGGAAGCCAATCCGTCAGGTGAAGTCACCATCGGGATGGTCGGCAAATATGTTGAACTGCCGGATGCCTATAAATCCGTTATCGAAGCACTGAAGCACGGCGGTCTGAAAAACCGCGTCACTGTGAACATCAAACTGATTGATTCTCAGGATGTGGAAACCCGCGGTACAGAACTGTTACAGGGTCTGGATGCGATTCTGGTGCCGGGCGGCTTCGGTTCCCGTGGTGTGGAAGGTAAGATTATGACCGCCCGCTATGCCCGCGAGAACAACATTCCGTATCTGGGCATTTGCCTGGGGATGCAGGTGGCACTGATTGACTTTGCCCGTAACCTGGCCGGTATGGCAGATGCGAACTCCACGGAATTTGATGCTGATTGTAAGTACCCGGTCGTTGCGCTGATCACTGAATGGCGCGATGAAGACGGCAATATTGAAGTCCGCAGCGAAGAGAGCGATCTCGGCGGTACAATGCGTGTCGGCGGTCAGTTATGCCACCTGACGAACAATTCTCTGGTTCGCCGGTTGTACGGCAAAGATGCGATTACTGAACGTCACCGTCATCGTTATGAAGTGAACAACATGTTACTGAAGCGTCTTGAAGATGCGGGTCTGCTGGTTGCGGGCCGTTCAGTGGACAACAAACTGGTGGAAATCATTGAGAACCCGAACCATCCGTGGTTTGTGGCCTGTCAGTTCCATCCGGAGTTCACCTCTACCCCGCGTGATGGTCATCCGCTGTTTGCAGGTTTTGTCAAAGCGGCCTCTGATAACCAGAAAGGTCTGCTAAAATAAGATGTGAGGTGAGTGACCGGTCGTAAGTACCGGTTACTTATCTGAAAATTTAACTTGTACTGAGGAAAACCTAATGTCCAAAATCGTTAAAGTGATCGGCCGTGAAATCATCGACTCCCGCGGTAACCCGACTGTAGAAGCTGAAGTACACCTGGAAGGCGGTTTTGTGGGGATGGCGGCGGCTCCGTCAGGCGCATCCACCGGTTCCCGTGAAGCGCTGGAACTGCGTGACGGTGATAAATCACGTTTCCTGGGTAAAGGTGTTCTGAAGGCAGTCGGCGCGGTAAATGGTCCGATCGCACAGGCGCTGCTGGGTCAGGATGCCAAAGATCAGGCGAACGTTGACCAGATCATGATCGACCTGGATGGCACTGAAAACAAATCCAACTTCGGTGCAAACGCGATTCTGGCTGTGTCTCTGGCAAACGCCAAAGCCGCTGCGGCATCAAAAGGTTTACCTCTGTACGCACACATCGCAGAACTGAACGGCACTCCGGGTAAATACTCTATGCCGCTGCCGATGATGAACATCCTGAACGGTGGTGAGCACGCTGATAACAACGTGGACATCCAGGAATTCATGATCCAGCCTGTCGGCGCGCCTTCTCTGAAAGAAGCTGTCCGCATGGGTTCTGAAATTTTCCATCACCTGGCAAAAGTGCTGAAAGCGAAAGGCATGAATACAGCGGTGGGTGACGAAGGTGGTTATGCACCAAACCTGGGTTCTAACGCGGAAGCGCTGGCTGATATCAAAGAAGCCGTTAAAGCAGCAGGCTACGAGTTAGGCAAAGACGTTACCCTGGCGATGGACTGTGCAGCATCTGAGTTCTACAACAAAGAAACCGGTATGTATGAACTGAAAGGCGAAGGCCGTACCTTTACCTCTCAGGAATTCACGCACTACCTGGAAGAGCTGACCAAAGAGTATCCGATCGTCTCTATCGAAGATGGTCTGGATGAATCTGACTGGGATGGTTTCGCGTATCAGACTAAAGTCATGGGCGACAAAATCCAGCTGGTCGGTGATGACCTGTTCGTGACCAATACCAAGATCCTGAAAGAAGGTATCGAAAAAGGTATCGTTAACTCCATTCTGATTAAATTCAACCAGATCGGTTCACTGACCGAAACACTGGCTGCGATCAAAATGGCAAAAGACGCCGGTTACACAGCCGTTATCTCTCACCGTTCCGGTGAAACTGAAGATGCCACGATTGCCGACCTGGCAGTCGGTACCGCAGCAGGCCAGATCAAAACCGGTTCCATGAGCCGTTCTGACCGTGTTGCCAAGTACAACCAGCTGATCCGTATCGAAGAAGCGCTGGGTGAACGTGCGCCGTTCCACGGCCGCAAAGAGATCAAAGGTCAGTAATTGTTACTGTGAATGTTAAAAAAGGTGTGTCCGGCGGACACACCTTTTTTTATGACGCCGTTATCTTACCTTACGAATATTTCCCCGCTTCCTATCCGTTTCCTCAATGACTAAAACTGGTCATTTGTCATGCTATGACAAGTTTTTTTACTTATTCTGTTGCCCCAGATCGCAAAACGGACGATTTGTGATGTATTTTGTCATTAATACTTTTTATATTTTACATGAAGATAAATTGTTTAACATTTTTAGCATTCACGCAAAGGTGCCGGTTATTAAACTATGACAGCAACCGGTTTCGTGAATACTGTTTCATTCTACTGAGGGAATTATCATGGACGCTTCAGAAACGCTCACCCAATCCACCGGGCTGAGTTCTTTTAACACAAAAGGACTTATTATCCTGGCGCTGGACATTGTGCTGCTGATACTGCTGCTGAAATATCTGCCCTACAACGACAAAGAGAATGCCGGGCTGGCACTGATGGTATTTGTCGCGGTGTTATGGCTGACTGAGGCGATTCATGTCACGCTGACGGCGTTACTGATCCCGATTCTGGCTGTGTTTCTCGGATTACTGGGGGCCGGTAAGGCATTACAGTCGTTTGCCAGCCCGACCATCTTCCTGTTTTTCGGCGGGTTTGCCCTGGCGACAGCGCTGCATATTCAGGGGTTGGATCGCCTGATTGCCAACCGTCTGCTGCTGATTGCCCGTGGCCGTTTATGGGCGGCAGTGATCCTGCTGTTCAGTGTGACCGGTGCGCTGTCCATGTGGATCAGTAACACCGCAACGGCTGCAATGATGTTACCGCTGGTGCTGGGCATCCTCGGCAACCTCGATATCCGTCATGATCGTAATACGTTTGTGTTTATGCTGCTGGGCGTGGCGTACAGCGCCAGCATCGGCGGCCTGGGAACCATGGTCGGCAGCCCGCCGAACATTATTGCTGCAAACCAGCTGGGAATGGATTTCTTTACCTGGATGAAATACGGCATTCCGATGGTACTGATCCTGATGCCGATTATGTTCGGTATTATGTACCTGATGTTACGTCCGAAACTGGGCGCCCGTTTTGAAATTGAAGTGGAGCAGGTTCGCTGGACACCAAAACGTCTGCTGACACTCGGTATTTTCGGCCTGACCGTTATCTGCTGGATCGGCAGTGCGCCGCTGAGTGATTTACTGGGTAAAATTAAAGATTTCGATACCATTATCGCCCTGAGTGCCGCTGCGCTGATTGGTATTACCGGAGTGGCAAGCTGGTCGCAGATTCAGAACAACACCGAGTGGGGCGTTCTGTTCCTGTTCGGTGGTGGCCTGACACTGAGTATGATCCTGAAAGATTCCGGTGCCAGTGAAGTGATGGCAAACTGGATGAAAACCTCCTTTGGTAACAGCAGCTGGCTGGTGATTATTATCGCTGTCACCACCTTTATCATTGTACTGACGGAGTTCACCAGTAACACCGCCAGTGCCGCGCTGCTGGTACCTATCTTTGCAGGTGTGGCGGATGGCCTGGGAATGCCGGTGATGGCGCTGACCATGATTATCGGTATCGGTGCATCCTGTGCCTTTATGCTGCCGGTGGCGACACCGCCGAACGCGATAGTCTTTGGTACCGGGTTTATCAAACAGTCCGAGATGGTACGGGTCGGCGGGGTACTGAATATCGCCTGTATTATCGTTATCTCAGCTTTCGCCTGGCTGTTCTGGGTATAACGGCACCGCTGATAATAAACACGAAAGCAAAGTTCAACACAGAAAACCCGCTGATTGATCAGCGGGTTTTTTTATACCGGCAACAAAGAATATCGGCGCAGATGTACTGATATCGCAGAAGTGCGGAAGAGAAGAAGAACAACCGGAGAGAGATACAGATATTATGAGGTATAAAAAAGCCCTGCATCAGGCAGGGCTTCGGATACGAGAGATGATATCAGCCGCGTTTATTCGCAACATACACGGTTAATTCAACGCCGGGATGTAAATCCTTCATTTTGACTTTACTGTTCCAGGACATCAGCTCTTTCAGTGTCACACCATGACGCTGTGCGATGCTGTAGTAAGAATCCCCCTGACGCACTTTATACTTCGCCAGACGCATTGCATTTTTGGCGGCGGCTTTTGATGGTTTCACCACCGGGCTGCCTTTCACCTGCAATGTCTGTCCCGGTTTCAGAACCGCAGCGCTTTTCAGTCCGTTCAGCTGTTTCAGTTCAGCGACGGTCATCTTATGGCGGTTAGCAATGGCGTAGAGCGAATCACCGCTTTTCACTTTATACTTCGCGGCCTGCGCACGGACTGCCGGTGAACTCAGCTGTTCAGTACGCTGATTGTTTTTCGCGACCGCCGTGCGGATATCATCAAGTACCGCGTCATCAGATAACGCGCTCATCAGCTGATCGACTTTGGTTTTCGGCAGCATCAGATAGTGAGGGCCGGCCGGCGAGGTCACACCGCGTTTCAGGCTCGGGTTGTAATCTTTCAGTCTGGAAACCGGCATATCCAGCAGCTGTGCCGCGACATTCAGGGAAATCTGCTGACCGATATTCACCCGTGCCAGGGCGCGTTCTGCATCCGGCACCGGTAAATTCACGCCGTTGCGGTCACTGTTGCGGATAACATTGCTCAGGGCAAAAATACGCGGGACATAATCCATGGTCTCTTTCGGCAGGGATAATGACCAGTAATCCGTAGGTTTTCCGGCAGCGGCATTGGCTTCCATCGCGCGCAGCACACGGCCTTCACCGCTGTTATACGCCGCCAGGGTCAGTGCCCAGTCTCCGCCGAACATCGTATTCAGACGTTCCAGTAAATCCAGCGCGGCAGTGGTGGAGGCGGCCACATCACGGCGGTCATCAACCCACTGGTTCTGATTCAGCCCGTTTGCTTTGCCGGTACTCGGGATAATCTGCCATAACCCGGCAGCCTGAGCCGGTGAGGTGGCATGCGGATTAAAAGCACTCTCCACTATGGGCAGCAAAACCAGTTCCATCGGCATGTTACGTTCATCGATTTTACCGATGATCCAGTACATGTAAGGTTCTGCGCGCAGTGTCACATCGTGGAGATAGCTCTTTTTGGCGAGATAAGAACGTTCTTCGCTGCGGATACGGTCATTGTCCGGGATAGTCATTTTTATTTCATCACGGATATAACCCCAGATATCCTCTTCGGGACTGACGGAGGACATCTTTGCGGCATCCATCTGCTGAGTCGTCAGTAAAAAACCGTTACCGGAAGGATAAGGAGACTTTTGAGTTGTTTTTTGCGGCGCAGTCTGACACCCCGCCAGCAAAATTGCGGCGGCAAGAAGTGTAGCGTTGATTTTCATATTGGCGGAATCAGCATTATTATTCTTCAGTCTGTAGGTTTTGCAATCATACTGGTGTTATTCCGCCCTGACAACGATTACGGCTAAAATTGATCTTTTTTTGCGCGTAAAGCGGTAAAAGTTTCCTCAGCTGCCGCCGTATGTTTACTTAATGATAAATTATGTTGCAGATCAATATTATCACAGTTAAGAAAAACATTAATTTTCCTTTCTGTTTTCAGTGTGACGGGGAGTGTGGCTTCATGATTCTGACGTAATTCTGCAATATATTGCTGATATGCCTGAATATCACGGTTTTCCGGCCAGACAGCGCGCGCAAAGGCGAGGTTAGACTGTGTGTATTCATGCGCGCAGCAGACCAGTGTTTCATCCGGCAGTGCCGCAAGACGGCTGACAGAGCGGAACATCTGTGCCGGTGTGCCCTCAAAAATACGGCCGCAGCCGCCGGAGAAGAGCGTATCGCCGCAAAACAGATACGGTTCGCAATAATAAGCCACATGACCGAGTGTGTGTCCCGGCACCGCCATGACCTGAAATGTCAGCCCGCCGCAGGTAATCGTATCATTATCCTGCACGCAGTGATTTGCGCCTTTCGGCAGGGTTTCGGCGGGGCCGTAAACCGGCAGGCCGGGGTAGTGTGAAACAATCTCCGCCGTGCCGCCGGTGTGATCCGCATGATGGTGTGTCAGCAGGATGGCTGAAGGGGTCAGTCCCCGCTCCCGCAGTGTATTCAGTACCGGCTCACTGACGCCGGGGTCAACGATGACACAGGTGTGCGCATTATCCCGTAATAGCCAAATGTAGTTATCTGATAACGCGGAAATTCTGATAAGCTCCATAAATACCTCACCTTTCTGAGTGTGAATCAAGGATAAAGCCATGTTTTCTGCACGAGCGACAAAAACTCTGACGATGCCGGACTCGTGGTGCGATATTCCCTGCGGACGCCGCTTCCGGCAATCGCTGGAAGCGCAACTGGCGCCCTGGTGGCCGAAAATGTTTGGTTTTCATCTGATTAAGGTCGGCACGCTGAGCTGTGAAATTGACAGCAGCAGCTGCATGATCCCGCATCAGGTGAATGTGGCACCGCAGGGTAACACCTTACAGGTATTCGGGGAGGCGGCGCAATTGCCGTTTCTGGACAAATCTGCAGACGTCTGTGTATTGGCACATAATCTGGGTTACAGCAGTGATCCGCACCGGCTGCTGCGCGAGGCCGACCGTGTTCTGATTGAGGACGGCTGGCTGATTATCAGCGGTTTTAACCCGCTGAGTCTGCTGGGGGCACGTAAACTGATCCCGTGGCGTCTGAACCGGGAGCCGCAGTGCAGCCGGATGTTTTCACAGTTCCGTATGCTGGACTGGCTCAGTCTGCTCAATTACGAAATTATGTATCACCGGCTTACCACCCCGATCCCGTGGTGTAACCCTGACAGCGCCGGCAACCGCTATGCACGGATTTTCGGTTGTCTGGGCGTGATTGTGGCCCGTAAACGCACGGTGCCGCTGACCTTCACGCCGCAGAAGCTGCGCCTGCTGCGGCCGAAACTGAATAACGTGGTGGGCGCGGCCCGTGAGCAGACGCCGCCGCGCTGTCTGAAACGGCGCTGAGGATTATTCTGCGGCGGGCTGATAACCGGTATCGTTCTGTGACGGGGACTCTGCCGCCGCACGGGCAAGCTCATCACAGCGTTCGTTTTCCGGGTGCCCCGCGTGACCTTTCACCCACTGCCAGTCAATCTGATGGCGGGTGATAGCGGCATCCAGGCGCTGCCACAAATCGACATTCACCACGGGGGATTTATCCGCTTTGCGCCAGCCGCGACGCTTCCAGTTATGGATCCACTGTGTGATGCCCTGACGGACATACTGGCTGTCGGTGGTCAGCACGATATCACACGGACGTTTCAGGGTTTCCAGCGCCACAATAGCCGCCAGCAGCTCCATCCGGTTATTGGTGGTAAGAAAAAAGCCCTCACTGAGTGCTTTCTCATGGCCCTTATAACGCAGCAGTGCGCCGTAGCCGCCGGGGCCCGGATTTCCGAGGCAGGAGCCGTCGGTGAAAATTTCTACCTTGTCACTCATCTCTGGTAGACTCTTCCTCTGATTGATTGGCAATTACCTGAGTCTGACACAAAACGCCATTATGCACACTGATATTACACGACAAATTGTTCTTGATACCGAAACCACCGGTATGAACAAACTGGGTGCCCACTACGAGGGGCACAATATTATTGAGATCGGTGCGGTTGAAGTGATCAACCGGCGCCTGACCGGCCGTAACTTCCATCTTTATATCCGGCCTGACCGGCTGGTGGACCCGGAAGCCTTTGGTGTACACGGGATCAGTGATGAATTCCTGATGGATAAACCGGTTTTTGCCGACATCGCGGATGAATTTATTGAATTTATCCGTGGCGCAGAGCTGGTGATTCATAACGCGCCCTTCGATATCGGCTTTATGGATTATGAATTCCGCAAGCTGAACCGAGGGATCCCGCCGACGGCGGAATTCTGTACCATCACCGACAGCTTAACGCTCGCCAGACAGCTTTTCCCCGGTAAGCGTAATAACCTCGATGCCTTATGTGACCGCTATCAGATAGATAACTCAAAACGTCTGCTGCACGGCGCGTTACTCGATGCCGAGATTCTGTCGGATGTTTATCTGGCAATGACCGGTGGCCAGACATCACTGGCGTTTTCTGCGGATAATGAGAACAGCGGCGAAGAGAACGTTCAGACTATTCAGCGCGTTACCCGCCCGCAGAGCGGTCTGCGGGTGGTATATGCCACGGATGAGGAAATTGCCGCGCACGAGGCGCGTCTGGATCTGGCGGAGAAAAAAGGGGCGAACCCGTGCATCTGGCGGAGCTGACCGCCTGCCGCAGCGGTTGTGGTGCCTGCTGCACCGCACCGTCCATCTCATCCCCCATTCCGGGGATGCCGGACGGCAAACCCGCTAATACCCGTTGTGTGCAGTTGTCCGCACAGAATTTGTGCCTGATTTTCGGTTCACCGCTGCGTCCGGTGGTTTGCAGCGGACTGCAGCCCTCGCGGGAAATGTGCGGGGAGAGCAGGGATGAGGCCATGATTTATCTGCTTGATCTGGAAAAACAAACATCTCCCTGAACACGAGTGACTGCGTTGCGGGAGACCGTGTGTCGTGTGCGGTGACCCGTATAAAACAGTCTGTTCAGGCGAAAAACTGTGCAATTGCATGGATTTACACAAATCAGGTATTGACGAACGGGAACCGGCATCGTATTATCCGCACCGTTCCCGAAAAGGAACACACGGAGCGGTAGTTCAGTTGGTTAGAATACCTGCCTGTCACGCAGGGGGTCGCGGGTTCGAGTCCCGTCCGTTCCGCCAGATTACAGAAGCCCTGACAGCAATGTCAGGGCTTTTCTGTTTTTACTCTTCAGTTTCATTTTTTAATGACCTCGCCTGCGACACTCCGCCGCACAGAATGCGGTATTTCCGCTTGCTATTCATTGTGGTAATCGGGTTTAATAGGTCACTTCCGCTGTTGCGCAATACCTGGTGCTAAAACGATTTAGTCAGCGAAAATGCCGCCTGTGCGAAGTCTTGTTTCTGTCTTCAGACACGCCTCGCCTGACGTCTTATTGTTGTCTTTTCAGCCCCGACCCTTTGCCTCTGACCGGTGATAAGGATTGCCATCCGTGCGCGGCACTGCGAAAATAGCCTGTATCTGCTTTTTATCCGAACCTGGAGTAGACAATGACCTCTCGTAAAACTCTTGCTAATGCGATTCGTTTCCTGAGCATGGACGCGGTGCAAAAGGCAAATTCCGGACACCCCGGCGCACCAATGGGCATGGCTGATATCGCGGAAGTACTGTGGCGCGACTATCTGAAGCACAACCCGACCAATCCGCACTGGAGTGATCGTGACCGCTTTGTGCTGTCAAACGGTCACGGCTCAATGCTGATTTACAGCCTGCTGCACCTCACCGGCTATGATGTATCGATGGATGACTTAAAAGCCTTCCGTCAGCTGCATTCCAAAACCCCGGGTCACCCTGAATACGGCTACACACCGGGCGTGGAAACCACCACCGGCCCGTTAGGCCAGGGTATCGCAAACGCAGTCGGTTTTGCTGTTGCGGAACAGACACTGGCGGCGCAGTTCAACCGTCCGGGTCATGATATTGTTGATCATCACACCTACGTCTTTATGGGCGACGGCTGTATGATGGAAGGGATCTCCCACGAGGCCTGCTCTCTGGCCGGTACCCTGAAACTGGGTAAACTGGTTGCCTTCTACGATGACAACGGCATTTCCATCGACGGTAACGTTCAGGGCTGGTTCACTGACGATACCGCCAAACGCTTTGAAGCTTACGGCTGGCATGTTGTACGCGGCATTGACGGTCACAATCCTGACCAGATCAAAGCAGCCGTTGAAGAAGCCAAAGCGGTTACTGACAAACCATCCCTGCTGATGTGCAAAACGGTTATCGGTTTCGGTTCACCGAAGAAAGCCGGTACTGCAGATGCACACGGTTCTCCGTTAGGTGATGCGGAAATCGCCGCTACCCGCGAAGCACTGAACTGGCCGTATGCGCCGTTCGAAATTCCGCAGGAAATCTACACTGAGTGGGATGCGAAGAAAGCCGGTGCTGCCGCTGAATCTGAGTGGGATGTGAAATTCGCTCACTACGAAAAAGCCTTCCCTGAACTGGCCCGTGAATACCGCCGCCGTGTCAACGGTGAGCTGCCTGCACAGTGGGAAGCTGACGCAAACGCCTTCATTCAGAACCTCCAGGACAACCCGGCCAGCATTGCCAGCCGTAAAGCATCACAAAATGCACTGGAAGCGTTCGGTAAAGTGCTGCCTGAATTTATGGGCGGTTCCGCTGACCTGGCACCAAGTAACCTGACCATGTGGTCCGGCTCTGCGCCAATCAATGAAGACAAAGCGGGTAACTACATTCACTACGGCGTGCGCGAGTTCGGCATGTCTGCCATCATGAACGGTATCGCCCTGCACGGCGGTTTCATTCCTTACGGCGCGACCTTCCTGATGTTCGTTGAATATGCCCGTAACGCGGTGCGTATGGCGGCTCTGATGAAGATCCGCAGCATCTTTGTTTACACTCATGACTCTATCGGTCTGGGTGAAGACGGCCCGACTCACCAGCCGGTTGAGCAAATCGCCAGCCTGCGCGTGACACCAAACATGAGCACATGGCGTCCGTGTGACCAGGTGGAATCTGCGGTAGCCTGGAAATACGCGATTGAGCGTAAAAACGGCCCGACATCCCTGATCTTCTCCCGTCAGAATCTGGCACAGCAGCCGCGTACCGCGCAGCAGCTGGCAGATATCGAAAAAGGGGCGTACATCCTGAAAGATTGCGCAGGTCAGCCGGACGTGATCCTGATTGCCACCGGTTCTGAAGTGGAACTGGCCGTGAAAGCATACGAACAGCTGACAGCCGAAGGCCGTAAAGCACGTGTGGTTTCCATGCCGTCTACCGATGCATTCGACAAACAGGATGCTGCTTACCGTGAATCTGTTCTGCCGTCAGCCGTGACCGCACGTGTTGCTGTCGAAGCAGGTATTGCGGATTACTGGTTCAAATACACCGGGATGCAGGGTGCCATTGTCGGCATGCATTCATTCGGTGAATCTGCACCTGCCGGTCAGCTGTTCAGTGAGTTTGGTTTCACTGTTGAAAACGTGGTTTCTCAGGCGAAAGCTCTGCTGAAATAATCTGCTGATACAGATTCTGAAAGCGCATTCCGGTTTTTTTGACCGAATGCGCTTTTTTCATTTCTGTTCCTCTGACTATCTTGCGATCTTTTTTCATTTAGCATAACCTGTCTTTATCAAGCTGAACCGTTTCAGTAATAAGGGTATTATGATTGTGCCGCAGAGGATAAAAAAGATTGCGGTTTCTATGATAAATACCCCGTACAAAAACCCGTGAGTCCGTTATTCTTAGTTCGCTGATAATTTGGCTATTTCTGAGGATACTATGACAATAAAAATTGCAATCAACGGGTTTGGGCGAATCGGGCGGAGTGTGCTGCGGGCGTTGTATGAAACCGGGCGTAATACGCAGATTACCGTTGTTGCTATTAATGAGCTGGCGAATTCCGAAGGTATTGCACACTTACTTCAATATGACACAAGCCACGGACGCTTTTTTAAACCGGTACAGCTGACAGATAAAAATACACTGAAAGTCGGTGATGACACCATCCGCATCCTGCATGAAGCGGATATTCATCAGTTACCCTGGGCGGAACTGGGTGTGGATGTGGTGCTGGACTGCAGCGGCGTGTACGGCTCCCGTGATGACGGGCTGGCACATATCGCTAACGGTGCGAAAAAAGTGCTGTTTTCCCATCCCGGCGGTAATGACCTGGATGCCACCATTGTCTACGGTGTTAACCATGACACACTGACGGCGCAGGATAAAATTGTATCGAATGCGTCCTGTACCACCAACTGCATCATTCCGGTGATAAAATTACTGGATGAGGGATTCGGCATCGAGTCCGGTACAGTGACCACCATTCACGCGGCGATGAATGACCAGCCGGTGATTGATGCGTATCACAGTGATTTGCGGCGCACGCGGGCGGCCGGGCACTCCATCATTCCGGTGGATACCAAACTGGCTGCGGGGATCCGGCGGATTTTCCCGAAATTTGAAGATCATTTTGAGGCGATTTCAGTCCGGGTGCCTACAATTAATGTGACGGCGATTGATTTGAGCGTCACCGTAAAAGGGAATGTCACCACGCAGGAGGTAAACCGCCTTCTGCAAAACGCAGCGACGGGGGCATTTCGTGGTATAGTGGACTACACAGAGTTACCGTTAGTCTCGGCGGATTTTAACCATGATCCGCACAGTGCTATCGTTGACGGTACCCAGACCCGCGTCAGCGGACAGCATTTGATAAAAATGCTGGTCTGGTGCGATAACGAATGGGGCTTTGCGAACCGTATGCTGGATACCACTCTGGCAATGGCTGAGGCGGGTTTTCACTGAGGGACGGCGTGCCCCGGCAGAAAATTGAACACAATTTAACTGATAAGAGAATCAACAAGAGGATTCACCATGTCCGTAATTAAGATGACCGATCTGGATCTGGCGGGTAAACGTATTTTTATCCGTGCTGACCTGAACGTTCCTGTCAAAGATGGCAAAGTTACCTCTGATGCACGTATCCGTGCCTCGCTCCCGACAATCGAAGCCGCACTGAAACAGGGTGCCAAAGTCATGGTGACCTCTCACCTCGGCCGTCCGGTTGAAGGGGAATACAACGAAGAGTTTTCACTGAAACCGGTTGTTGATTATCTGGCAGATAAACTGAGCTGCCCGGTGCGCCTGGAAAAAGATTACCTCAACGGTCTGGAACTGAATGCCGGTGAGCTGGTGGTACTGGAAAACGTCCGCTTTAACAAAGGCGAGAAAAAAGACGACGAAACCCTGTCAAAACAGTATGCATCACTGTGTGATATTTTCGTGATGGATGCCTTCGGGACGGCTCACCGCGCCCAGGCATCGACTCACGGTGTGGCAAAATTTGCGCCTGTTGCCTGTGCCGGTCCGCTGTTATGGGCGGAACTGGATGCACTCGGCAAAGCACTGGATAACCCGGCGCGTCCGATGGTGGCGATTGTCGGCGGTTCTAAAGTGTCCACCAAACTGACCGTACTGGACTCTCTGTCCAAAATCGCGGATCAGATCATCGTCGGCGGTGGTATTGCCAACACCTTTATCGCAGCGGAAGGGCACAATGTCGGCCGTTCACTGTATGAAGATGACCTGATTCCGGAAGCGAAAAAATTACTCAGCAGCTGTGATATCCCGGTACCGGTTGATGTCCGTGTGGCGACTGAGTTCTCCGAAACCGCAGAAGCGGTGCTGAAATCAGCCAATGACATCAAAGATGACGAACAGGTACTGGATATCGGTGATGAATCCGCACAGCACCTGGCTGATATCCTGAAAAATGCCAAAACGATTCTGTGGAATGGCCCGGTCGGCGTATTTGAGTTCCCGAACTTCCGTAAAGGGACAGAAATCGTGGCTAACGCCATTGCTGACAGTGACGCATTCTCTATCGCAGGCGGCGGTGATACCCTCGCGGCTATCGACTTATTCGGCATTGCGGACAAAATCTCTTACATCTCTACCGGCGGCGGCGCATTTCTGGAATTCGTCGAAGGCAAAAAATTGCCGGCCGTTGTGATGCTCGAAGAACGTGCAAAACAGTAACAGTCATAATCAGATGACAACAACGGGCAGTGTGAGCTGCCCGTGACAACTTCCGAAAGACCAATACAGGAAATTTGACATGTCTAAAGTTTTTGATTTTGTAAAACCCGGTGTCGTCACTGGCGATGATGTTCAGAAAATCTTTGCGGTAGCCAAAGAGAATAATTTTGCACTGCCAGCGGTAAACTGCGTCGGGACAGACTCGATCAACGCCGTATTGGAAGCGGCGGCCAAAGTCCGTGCGCCTGTTATTGTTCAGTTCTCAAACGGCGGTGCCGCATTTATCGCCGGTAAAGGTTTTAAAGGCGAAGGTCAGCAGTCTGCGGTTCTGGGTGCAATCTCCGGTGCGCATCATGTGCATCAGATGGCGGAATATTACGGCGTGCCGGTCATTCTGCACACTGACCACTGTGCGAAGAAATTACTGCCGTGGTTAGACGGCCTGCTGGATGCCGGTGAAAAACACTTTGCCGCAACCGGTAAACCCCTGTTCTCTTCTCACATGATCGACCTGTCAGAAGAGTCACTGGAAGAAAATATTGAGATTTGCAGCAAGTACCTGACCCGTATGGCGAAAATCGGTATGACCCTGGAAATCGAACTGGGCTGCACCGGTGGTGAGGAAGACGGCGTGGATAACTCCCACCTCGATAACTCCGCTCTGTACACCCAGCCGGAAGACGTGGCGTACGCTTATGAAAAACTGAATGCCATCAGCCCGCGTTTCACTATCGCTGCATCATTCGGTAACGTACACGGCGTTTACAAGCCGGGTAACGTGCAGTTAACACCAAAAATTCTGCGTAACTCCCAGGACTATGTTTCTGAGAAATATAACCTGCCGCACAACAGCCTGAATTTCGTTTTCCACGGCGGTTCCGGCTCCACTGCAGAAGAAATTAAAGAAGCAGTGGGTTACGGTGTGGTGAAAATGAATATCGACACCGATACTCAGTGGGCAACCTGGGAAGGTATCCTGCACTACTACCAGAAAAATGAAGGTTATCTGCAGGGTCAGCTGGGCAACCCGGAAGGCGAAGACAAGCCGAACAAAAAATACTATGACCCGCGTGCATGGTTACGTGCCGGTCAGCAGACAATGATCGAACGTCTGGAAAAAGCATTCAAAGAGCTGAACTGCGTTAACGTTCTGTAATTTGTTGCGTGAATAATAAAATCGCCCGGTATTTTACCGGGCTTTTTTACGGATTATTTTTTCTGCTGACTTTCATTGCGCCGGATTATCGATTCAATTAGCTCATCGATATGAAGATTGACCAGCATCTCTACCGCATCACTGCGGTTTTTACCGGACAGCATGGATAAATGCGCTATCTTCCGGACGGTTGTGCCGGTCAGTGACAGCGATACCGCTTTCTTCTTCTCTTTATCCAGTGACACTTTCCCGCGGTAATACACCGATTTCTGCCCGTTGTGGCTCTCCAGCTCTTCACTCATCTTTTTCAGTGTTTTGCGATCCAGTGTGCCCGGATCGGTCATTTCATAGGTGTGTGAGGCTTTGCGGTAGCGAATTTCTGCTGTCCACGTATCACGTAACTCTTTGAATGTGCGGGTCAGCGTTGCCTCTGAGCAGCGGAGTGTCGCCAGGATTTCATCTGACGGAACCGGTTTTCCGGCCCCGAGCAGGGTTGCCAGGGTGAATAAACGAACCTGTCGTGTGCTTAATTGCATAGTCTGGGGACACCTGTATAAAAACAAAGAGACCGGGCTGCTGTTATGCCGGAAACGGCTGTTCCGCATAACAGTTCTATTTAATCAGCTGGTCAGGATATATCAAGGTATTCAGATATAATAGTGCAGGATATTCAGTTTGATGATATTTCTGTCCTCAGTTTCAGCCATTTTGTGTTTTAAACGGCTGTTCGTCCGTTTTTCGCTGTGCGATCCCGTACACCCGGGCACGGGCCAGAATGGCAGATGCCCAGCGGCGGTGTGTCGCCGGTTCACACATGGCTCCCTGTGATTTGAATACCGCCTGTGTGGAGTTGAGGATCCGCAGTGCATCCGCGTGCTCATCGGCGGAGACCCGCAGTGCCTGCTCAATCACTGCCACCTGATTCGGGTGGATCGCCGTTTTACCCACCAGTCCGTGAGCGATATCCAGCGCCAGTTCCCGCGTCATGACATCGTGATCATCAATATGCTCGCAGACCGGAGCGGTCATGGCAAAATCGTGCGGCGCAAACACAGAGACCAGCATTTTAATCACATAACCCATCGGGCCGTCATACAGGGTGAGATGGCGCGGACGGCGCAGGGAAATCACATTCATCAGGTCATTGCCGCCGATACGCAACGCAATGATTTTGTCATGACAGGGATGGGATTTGAGCACCTGCGCCAGCTCCCGCATCTGCACTACATCACAGACTTCTTCTGTTTCCAGCGTCGGCATCATACACAGCGGGGTATCCTGTACCACCTGCCACCAGACCGGCAGCGTTTTCTGTGTGAATTTCGGCAGTACCAGCCCGTCAACGGCACTGAGATCGCAGTGCCCGCGCAGCCACAATCCCATTTCCGGATGACGCGGGCGGATAAAGACCAGCGGCCAGTTCTGGTTACCGGCACGCTGTTTTTCCGCCGTCAGCGCGGTCAGAATATCCTGTAAGTTATTCAGCGCCTGTGGGATATCCGCCTCACTGACCGCATCTTCCAGACAAATAATCAGTGAACGCAGCCCGCTGATTTTGTTACTGATAATCGCATCCGTGATATCGGTGCGGGTGGCGGGCATATAGAGTGAGGCCCCTAAATTCCACGGGGAGAGACGTCGGGTCATGGTGATACCTTCCTGATAATAGTGACGGCGCGGTACTGCCCGAGGGCGTCGCCGGCTTCCGTGATAGTGATCCCTTTCTGACGGGCGAGATAAAGCAGTAATTCCACATCCGGCTCTGTGCAGTCGCGCACAAAGACGTGATCCGGCACCCGGCGCAGGACGGCACGGGTGGCTTCGGCAATGCCGGGTTTGATTCTGTTCAGATCGGTGACACTGCAGCGTTCAGCCAGTGCAGTGATCACTGCGCGGCTTTTTTCGCGCAGTGCGGTTTTGGTGTCCGGGTCGGGAAATGCGGCGGCAGGAACAGCCGTATACTGAGGGCGTAAAGCCGCAACGGTATCGGTAAGTGTCCGGCTGCACTCATAAGGTTGTAAGTGCTCACAATGCACGCAGCCGTGCGGGCCGGTATCTGACCAGACAGAGCGGGAGATAAGCCCGGAAACCGGGGCTCCCATAATCCCGGAGGGGATCAGCCAGTCATCATCCGCAGCGGAGAGCCAGGCGCATCCGGCAGGATCGGCCAAAACCACCAGACGCGGATCGGCCGGGTAGCCGGGTCTGTCTTTCAGAGAGCGGATCAGTTCACCGGTGATAGCGCCTTTGCCTGTCCAGCCATCAACAAAGACAATACCGGTGGTGCCGTGATGGTGTTCGATCCACTCCAGCGCCGCCGTATCAATACCACGATCGCGGATGATACTGATGCCGTAGTGGTGTGAAATTTTTCCCGCATCACGCAGTGTCTGATGCAGCATCACGCCTAACGGCACACCGGCGCGGACCAGGCTGACCAGCACAACCGGCTGATCCGCAAAATAGTCACCCAGTGTACGGGCGAGGGCGTTCACATCCCGCGCCAGACGCGGAGCGCCTTTTTTCAGTGCGCGGTTAAACAGATCAAGATGCCAGTCCGTGGGGGCGGGCTCCTGGCTGAGCATATCAGAATAGTGCTTCTGTCCGGACTGGATAAGCTGCTCTTTCACATCCACCGGGGTCATATCAATGGTAACCGGCCGGAGCAGAAACTGCACATCATCCGGCAGATAACTGCCTGAGAACGGGGGAAAATTATACATCGGATACCTCACTGAAAATCCGGGCGGCGACCGCCTCCGCAAACTGACTGCGGGACGGCATCCCGAACCAGGTGCAGTGTTTCATAAAGCGGTAATCACTCAGACTGTCGCCGAGGCCGATAACCGGAAAAGTGCCGCGCTCTGCCCGTAATAACGCCAGCAGGTGCGTAACAGCATGGCCTTTTTCCACCGGGTCCGGCAGCCAGGCGATATTGTTGCCGTTGCGGTGGATGTAAAACCCGTCCGCCGGAAACTGTTGTTCAATCTCTGCGGCAACCGCATACAGTTCCGCTGTGCGGGTACTGTCAGTGTGCTTCATCACCAGATAGACCGGCACATCATCGTACTCATAATTAATACGCGCCCATGCCTCAATACCGCGCTCCGCCATCAGGTCAGTACAAAACTGCTGAAGTGACAGCAGCCGTTCACGGTAAGGGGCGAGGGCGGCCAGCATCTCAGACTGCCAGACCGGCTCCGGTGAGCCGTCCGGTTGCAGGATCACCGCGCCGTGTGTGGTGATCGCATAAGAACGGAACGGGATAGTGACGCGGCGGAGTTCTTCCGTACCGCGTGCCGTGACCGGAATGAGGTCGGCATGCGCCAGCAGCCAGTCTGTCAGCATGGCCTGTTCTTCCGTCATAAAACTGCGCGGTTGTAATGTGCGATCAACGGCACCGGCGCAGAACGGCGTAAGTGCCTGCTCCTGCGTCATTTTGCGCTTTGTCTGGAACAGGGTGTCATCCAGATCGCTCAGGATCACCGGTTTAGTCGTCATAAATCACCTCCGTCAGCGGCGCGCAGCGGGCCAGTGCCTGTAATAACTGCGGATCAAACGCCGCCGGATCCGTTTCTGTACACAGCAGAATGCGGTCAAATGACTGATGTGCCACATTGTAGAGATAATTGGGGATCCCCAGTCCGTAGTTATCCGTGAAGGAAATAACGGATTCAATGGCACCGCCGGGGGCTATCGGGGAGCGGGTCAGGGCACTGAATTTTACATCTGCCCCGGCCTCTGCCAGCCGTTCCGCCAGCAGGAACGGTTCCCGGACAAATTCCCCGGAACCGAGCACCAGGATCCGCTCACCGGGTGCTGCCGTCACCGTACTGCCAAAATCGGTGTGCGGATCATGCAGACCGAGCCGTACCCGTGTCTGCGGACGGCGGATTGGCACGGTTCCCGCCGCGCTGACATTCACATCCGGCATCTCCGGCAGGGGCGCATCCGGATCCGCTTCCCAGCGCCAGCTGCCGTTGATCAGAGAGACATGCCGCAATGGCAGCCCGTGCTGAACGGCGGCAGGAGCTTCACGCCAGTCAGTCAGTGTGACAGTCACAACCTGTTGTAAATCAGGCAGCTGTCCGCTTTCATACAGTGCGGTCAGCAGATTGGTAAACGTATTGCCGGTGGTGGCTTCGTCATCAGCCAGCACCAGGGTTTTTGCCTGTTGCAGCCGGGTTTTCAGATGCGGATCAACCGGAAAATAGAGCAGGTGATCGGTGGCGTGGCTGTGATTCTCTTTAAATTCACACAGCAGTTCGCCGTCCGCCGGGTGGCGGGTGGAAGAAAGATACAAAGATTCCGGATACTGACGGCGGATTTCGCTGTATACCCCCGCTCCCAGCCCGACAGCGGTTTCCGCCATACCGATAACCAGCAGCGGCTGCGGCAGATCCTGCGGAAACTGCTCACTGAGGCGGCGGTAAACACCGCGCATGATTTCCGGTTCGACCGGGATATGGCGGCCAAGCACCTTGCTGACAAACAGAAATGCCCGTTTCGGGTTACGCCGCTCCGCGATTGCGAACAACGCATCCAGCGTTTCCGGGGTGGCATCGCTGCGGACTTCCAGCGTGCCGGTTGTCAGTGTGAACCGGTGGTAACCGGGACGGGTAAAACCGGGCATAGTGACCTCAGTGTATTGCATTGTTCAGGGCAGACGGGTAGCTGACGGCTTCGGTCAGCGGGCGGACAATTGCCGGACGAAATGCAGTGCGGTCATAGTCTCTGACCTCATCCGCACTAAGCAGCCCGATACTGTGCAGGGCAAACAGACCCGGCAGATTCACCCCGCTCAGCGCGGTATAACCGATACCGCCGGACGGCCGCATATTGATTTCCAGCAGCAGCGGCTGCCCGTGATGGTCATGGCGGGTTTGCACATTCACCAGTCCGTCCGCCTTCATTACCCGCGCACAGGCGCAGGCCAGTTCAAATGCGGCACCGTCATGCTCAAGGTATTGCAGGGAACCCTCTTTGCGCCGCGCAACAGCAGCCAGCACGTCACCGTTATCAGCCAGAATATCCACGGAATACTCCGGGCCGGGCAAATAAGGCATCAGTACCTGCGGGGCGCATTTATCAGCACTGTCAAGGGCGGACAAATACTGTTGCGGTGTGGTGATCCGCCGTTCGGGGTTTGTGAACATGGCCATTGGTGGCGCGTTGTCATCAAACTGCCAGAAACCGGCACCGTAAATGCCCTGAACCGGTTTAATGCACAGCGGCAGACCCGGAAACGGGGAATGCGTGAGTGCATCACGCAATTGCGCCGCAGAGGTAACCGGTACAGAAGGCACAACCGGCAGGCCGTGTGATGCCATCTCAGCAGCAAAGCGGACTTTATCATCCGCCACGGCGTGATCAGACAGAGAGGCGACACCGGTTATCAGCCGGGTGCCGGAAGCCGTGATAGTGTTTCTGTGCGTTTCAAACCACGGGGTATTCCGCCCGGCATGGATTGCCTGAATACCGTATTTCTCCGTAACAGACAGGATAAACCCCAGCCGATCGTTATCGTCAGCCGGTTCAGTCAGGGAAAAATCCGCCTCTGACAGGATCTCGTGACGGGGCTGCCGGTGAGAGGCAAAAATCGTGAGATCAACCTGTAATGTCTGCGCGAACAGCCTGATATTCCGGATCAGATCACGCTGGGAAGAGAGCCCTTCCGTCAGCCAGATCGCATGCGCCATTATTGTTTATTCCTGTTCTGTTTTATCCGATAGATTAGTAGCGAGTTTATTTAGGATTAATAAACATGTCAATCATATTATGATTATGTTTAAATTGACAATATGCTGACAAAATCTGACATTGTCTATAATTTTCAATATCATTATTTTCATATTAACTATATGTTTATATTGCATTATTAATTTAGTGTGAAATATATCTTGCCAAAGAACTCCGTCATGATATGATTTTTTAAAATTCATTATCACCAGTATCTGTTGCCGGGTTTTATCTCCCGTTTAAGGAATGAAAATATGGTTTCATTGACGAAGAATCAGACGGTATCTCTCAGCAAGGCATCTGCTGCATTAAATCAGCTGCATTTCGGTCTCGGCTGGGATCCTGTTCAGAAAAAGAAAGGTTTTCTCGGTTCGCTGTTCGGCGGCGGTAACGATTCCATTGATCTGGATGCCAGCTGTATCCTGCTGGATAAAAACGGTCGTATTCTCGACACCATCTGGTTCCGTAAACTGAAATCAGATTGTCAATCCGTGATCCACGAAGGGGATAACCTGACCGGCGAAGGTGACGGTGATGATGAAGTGATCCGTGTGGATCTGAACCGTCTGCCGCAGAATACCGAATATCTGGCCTTTACGGTGAACAGCTTCCGTGGTCAGACATTTAACGATGTGGAAAATGCCTTCTGCCGTGTGCTGGATCAGAGTGGTAAAGAGCTGGTGCGTTATCAGCTGAATGAACAGGGCTCACACACCGGTATCGTGATCGCCTCCCTGTGCCGCAGCGGCGGTGAGTGGAACTTTACCGCACACGGTGCTGCATGCCGTGGCCGCACGATTGACGACATGTCTGCTGACATCGTCAGTACGGTGGTGCGCTGATGAACATGACGCCCGGGGCGAATGCGCCTGTACCGCTGAAAACACTGCGGGTGACGGTGCTGTCCGGTGCGGCGGCGGATGCCTCTGCGTTCCGTCTGTATGCTGACGGCAAAGTGCAGGGCGATCCGGACATGGTCTTCTACGGCCAGCCGCAGAATGATGACAACACTATCAGCTGGCAGCAGAACGGCAATAATACCGTCTTTACGGTGGATGTCAGCCGTCTGCGTCAGGATGTGCAGAAAGTCGCGTTTGTGGTTACCTGTGACGGCGGACAGACTGTTGCCGGTCTGCGCAGCCTGGAAGTTCAGGTTGAGGCAGATCACGAAAAACGGCTCAGCGGCATTGTGGATACCGCCGGTCGTCAGGAAGCGGCACTGATCCTCGGTGAACTGTACCGCCGTAATAATGAGTGGAAATTCCGTTTTGTTGCCCAGGGTTTTAACGGCGGACTGAAACCGCTGGCGGAACACTTCGGGGTGGATGTGGCGGCAGAGTCCGCACCGGCACCGGCCCCCAAGCCGGCAGAAAGCAAAATCAGTTTAAGCAAGATATCGCTGAGCAAAGAAAAGCCGTCAATCAGTCTGAGCAAGCGGGATAATTTCGGTGAAATCCGCATTAATCTGAACTGGCACCGGGATGCTCAGAACAGCCGTTCCGGGGGCTTTCTCAGTAATGTGTTCGGTGGCGGTAACAAAGGGATTGACCTGGATCTGGGCGCATTTGTTGAATTACAAAACGGTCAGAAATCGGTGATTCAGGCGCTGGGTAATGCGTTTGGCGATTACCGGCGCGAACCGTTTATTCAGTTGCAGGGCGATGATCGCACCGGCGCGGTTTCAGAAGGTGAGTGGCTGCATATCAACGGCGGCGAGTGGAAACATATCCGTCAGATCCTCATCTACGCCTTTATTTATCAGGGCGTACCGAGCTGGGACAAAACCGATGGCGTGGTGACGGTCTTTGTACCGGAGCAGCCGCCGGTGGAAACCCGGCTGACAGAAGGGGACGACCGCCGCACCATGTGCGCGATTGCCCGGCTGGTCAATGAGAACGGGGCGATAACAGTCGAACGTCTTAACCGTTTCTTTAAAAATCAAAGCGATATGGATGAAGCATTCGGGTGGGGTTTCCGCTGGAAAGCCGGTTCGAAATAATTTAAGTGAGGATACAGCAATGAGTATACTTAACCGGGTCAAAAATGCGTTTAATTCAGGCCGTGAAGAGCTGACAAAACAGGTCAGCCGTTTCAGAAACCGTAAGTTTATGGAAGGCACAATCGCTGTCTGTGCCCGTATCGCGGTTTCCAGTGACGGGGTCAGCGCGGAAGAAAAACAGAAAATGATCGGTTTTCTGAAATCCTCTGAAGAGCTGAAAGTCTTTGAGACCGAAGAAGTGATTACATTTTTCAACAAACTGGTCACCAGTTTCGATTTCGACATGGAAATCGGCAAAGGTGAAACCATGAAATATATCCTGGCGCTGAAGGATCAGCCGGAAGCAGCGCAGTTAGCGGTGCGTGTCGGGATTGCAGTCGCGAAGAGTGACGGTAACTTCGATCAGGATGAGCAGAAAGCAGTAAAAGAGATCGCCGCTGCCCTGGGGTTTGACCCGGCAGAATTCGGTCTCTGATTTTTATACCTAAGGGTTAATTATGGAATCAACACATATCGGTTTTCCGATGGAAACAGTCACCGTTTTCGTCGTCCTCGCAATCGGTGCGATTTTTATTGATTTGTTTATGCACCGGGGCGATAAGCCGGTTTCACTGAAAAATGCGGCAATCTGGTCTGTTTTCTGGGTTGCTGTGGCAATGGGTTTTGCCGGATTTCTCTATATCCACCACGGTTCAGAGGTTGCGAGCCTGTTCGTCACCGGTTATGCGCTTGAGAAAGTGCTGTCGGTCGATAACCTGTTCGTGATGATGGCGATTTTCTCCTGGTTCTCGGTTCCGGATCGTTTCCGTCACCGTGTGCTGTACTGGGGGATTATCGGAGCTATCGTTTTCCGCGGGATTTTCGTGGCGATAGGGACCGGTCTGCTGAGCCTGGGGCCGTATGTGGAAGTCATTTTCGCCCTGATCGTTGCATGGACCGCTGTCATGATGCTGCGGAACCGCGAAGAGCAGGATGAAATAGAAGATTACTCACAGCACATTGCTTACCGGATGGTGAAAAAACTGTTCCCGATCTGGCCGAAGCTGAGCGGACACGCTTTCCTGCTGACGCAGAAAGAAGTGGATGCCGAACTGGCAAAACCGGAGAACAAAGACGTCACTATCGGGCGCGGTAAAAAAGCCGCTCTGTATGCCACGCCGCTGATGCTGTGTGTGGCGGTGGTGGAACTGTCCGATGTGATGTTTGCGTTTGACTCCGTACCGGCGATTATCGCGGTGAGCCGTGAGCCGCTGATTGTTTACAGCGCCATGATGTTCGCGATCCTCGGCCTGCGTACCCTGTATTTTGTCCTGGAAGCACTGAAGCAGTATCTGGTTCACCTGGAAAAAGCGGTTATTGCGCTGCTGTTCTTTATCGCGGTGAAACTGGGTCTGAATGCGACAGACAGCCTCTGGGGTCACGGATTACATATTTCGGCCACCAGCAGCCTGTTCGTGGTGCTCGGGGTTCTGGCACTGGGTATTATCGCCAGCTTTGTTTTTCCGGAAAAAACGGAAAGTGCGGATAAGTAATTATCCGCCACCCGTCACTGATTTAACTAAGGAGTAAGTGAAATGAGCGTTTCTCTTTCTAAAGGTGGTAACGTGTCGCTGAGCAAAACAGCCCCTTCAATGAAAAACGTCCTGATTGGCTTAGGCTGGGATGTTCGTTCCACAGATGGTCAGGATTTTGACCTTGATGCCTCTGCCTTTCTGCTGACCGCCGCCGGTAAAGTGCGTGGTGATGCAGACTTTATTTTCTATAACAACCTGCGTTCATCTGACGGTTCAGTCACCCATACCGGCGACAACCGCACCGGCCAGGGCGATGGTGATGATGAATCCCTGATCATCAAACTGGATATGATTCCGGCGGAGATCGACAAAATTGTCTTTGTGGTCACTATCCATGACGCGCAGACCCGCCGTCAGAGCTTCGGCCAGGTATCCGGTGCCTTTATCCGCCTGGTCAATGATGACACCAATACTGAAATCGCCCGTTATGATCTGACCGAAGATGCCTCTACCGAAACCGCGATGCTGTTTGGTGAACTCTACCGTCACGGTGCTGAGTGGAAATTCCGTGCTGTCGGCCAGGGCTATGCCGGTGGTCTGTCATCGGTCTGTGCGCAGTACGGTATCAACGCATCCTGATTATTTTTTTTCAGCGGGCTGATAACCAGCCCTCTTTATAATCCGCAGCAGGAGTCCGAAAATGGCAGTTTCTCTTACAAAAGGTGGTAACGTCTCCCTGACCAAAGAAGCCCCGTCAATGAGCGTGGCAATGGTTGGTCTGGGCTGGGATGCACGTGTGACGGATGGTCAGGATTTTGACCTCGACGCATCGGTATTTATGGTGGGTGACGACGGAAAAGTATTATCCGACAGCCATTTCATCTTCTTTAATAACAAAACCAGCCCGTGCGGCGCGGTGGAACACCAGGGCGACAACCGTACCGGTGAAGGCGACGGTGATGATGAGCAGGTGAAAATCAGCCTGAACACCCTTCCGGCGGATGTGAAAAAACTGGTTTTCTCCGTCACGATTTATGATGCGGAAGCTCGTAAACAGAACTTCGGTATGGTCAGCAACAGCTTCATCCGTATCTGTAACAATGATAACGGCAGTGAAATTGCCCGTTTCGACCTGTCTGAAGATGCATCAACAGAAACCGCGATGGTCTTCGGTGAATTATACCGTCACGGCGCAGAGTGGAAATTCAAAGCCGTCGGCCAGGGCTTTGCCGGTGGTCTGTCTGCATTAGCGTCTCAGCACGGTGTTAATATTTAATTATTGATATCAGCGGGTTGCCATAAAAAATGCCCTGTCCGTGACGGACAGGGCATGCTGCGTTTACAAATCCGGCCGGGAGATTATTCGACTCCTGCTGCCTCCCCGGCCGGGCGGCGCACATCGTTAGCACCATACAGATAACCTTCCCGCACCTTACCGGACACGGCGGCATCATTGCCGGAAGAGTCCGCACTGACCCCGGCGGCACCCGGTAACCCCACCATAATCAGCTCGGCGGCACCCCACGGTGTCTGCTCAACCATCTTATAACCCATTTTATCCAGCAGATTCAGTGAGTCTTTTGATACACCACGCTGCTCGTAATACACCCCATCCGGCAGCCACTGATGGTGGATACGCGGCGCATTCACGGCTTCCTGCGGTGCCATGCCGTGATCGATAATATTCAGCGCGGTCTGCAGGGTGATAGAGATGATCCGTGAGCCGCCCGGCGAGCCGAGCACCAGGAAAATCTTACCGTCTTTGGTAACAATGGTCGGGCTCATGGAAGAAAGCGGACGTTTGCCCGGGGCAATCGCGTTGCGCTCACCCTGAACCAGGCCGTACATATTCTTCTCGCCGATTTTGGTGGTGAAATCATCCATTTCATCATTGAGGAAGAAACCGGTGCCCGGCGGGATCACCACCGCACCGAAACGGCCGTTGATGGTATAGGTGGTGGAAACCGCATTGCCTTTGTTATCCACCACGGAATAGTGTGTGGTTTCCGGTTTTTCATGCGGACCGGTACCCGGCTGCACCTGAGTTGACGGTGTGGCTTTGCCCGGAATGATTTCTTTGCGCAGCTCTTCCGCATAGGCTTTGCTGGTCAGCTTTTCGGTCGGATTTTTCACAAACGCCGGGTCACCGAGGAAGGTGTTGCGATCCATATAAGAATGGCGCATCGCCTCTGTCAGAGTGTGGATATAATCCGCCGAGTTAAAGCCCATTGCCTTCAGATCATAACCTTCCAGAATATTCAGGGTCTGGCAGATAGTCACGCCACCGGAGCTCGGCGGCGGGGCGGATATAAACTCATAACCGCGATAGGTACAGGTGACCGGTGCGACCTCAGAAATGGTGTAATCCGCGAAATCCTTGGCTGTCAGCTTACCGCCGCCTGCCTGAGCGGCTTTTTCCACGATTTGCGGGATGTCACCTTCATAAAAGGCGGAAGGGCCTTCTTTGGCGATACGCTCCAGGGTATTGGCCAGATCGGTCTGAATCAGGCGGTCGCCGGGCTGAAATGCGGAGCCGTCAGGTTTAAGGAAAATCCGCGCAGCTTCCGGATCCTGCTTAAAGCGGGCGGTGGTGGTGTCCAGCACATCGGTATCCGCGCGGGTCAGAATAAAACCGTCACGCGCCAGTTTTATCGCCGGTGCCATCACCTGTTCCCGCGTCATGGTGCCGTATTTTTCCAGGGCATAATCCAGCCCTTTTACCGTTCCCGGCACCCCGGCGGCGAGGTAGCCGTACAGGCTGGCATCTTTGATCAGATTACCGTCTTTATCGAGATACATATCCGCAGAGGCAGATGCCGGGGCAGTCTCACGGAAATTGATGAAAATATTTTTACCGTCTGCCAGATGCAGGGTCATAAAACCGCCACCGCCGATATTACCGCAGCAGGGATTCACCACCGCCTGGGCGTAGCCGACAGCCACCGCCGCATCCACCGCGTTACCGCCGGATTTCAGAATATCAGCCCCGGCCTGTGATGCCAGATGCTGGGAAGAGACCACCATCCCGTTGCGGGCTTCAGCGGCGGGTTCGGAAGCAGCATACAATTGCGGGGAAAGCAGCAGAGAGAGCAAAAGAACAGGTGTTCGCCATGGGGTTATCATTATTATCTCCGTTGATCGTGCAGGGTTTTGTATGATGAAGTGATTGACTATTTGTTAATTAATAGTTAATTAACGTATAGCAGGGATACCAATATTTGAGAAATGGCGTGCGGGAAAATGTGAAACCGGGCAGAAAAGCAGAGCGGGGAGGTAATAAAAAACCCGGATAGCCCGGGTTATGCACAACAGCGTGTCATTACGCAAACGAGACGGTAAACCGGTGCCGCAGCACCGGTTAACACAATCAGGCTGTTTTTTCTTCTTTCATGATTTTGTTCAGTTTCGGTACGATAGCCCACATAATCAGGCCGGCAACTGCCGTTGCAATACCGATTTTACCAAACACATCAGTGTAGATACCGAGAGTCTGAAGCGGATCAGTCACGCCTTCCGGCGGGGCGGTAAAGGTCGCCACGTAACCGCCCAGCAGTGTTGCCATTGCCTGAGTCAGGAACCACATCCCGAGAATAAAGCCCATCAGGTACTGCGGAACGAACGCAGCCACCATTGCCAGACCCAGCGCACTGATCATCAGTTCACCGACGGCCTGGAAGAAGTAAACCAGAACGATAAACCACGGTGAGGTCAGACCGGAGGCATCCGCAAACCACATACCGGAAGCGGCAGCGGTCAGGAAACCGGCAGAGCAGCAGAACATACCGATGGTGAATTTACCCGGCATGGAGAAATCTTTGCCGCGAGCACCCATTTTACTGTAGAAGTAAGCCAGAACCGGGCTCAGCACGATGATCCAGAACGGGTTCAGTGCCTG
Organism: Morganella sp. GD04133; assembly: GCF_029835375.1. Lineage (NCBI taxonomy): Bacteria > Pseudomonadati > Pseudomonadota > Gammaproteobacteria > Enterobacterales > Morganellaceae > Morganella > Morganella sp. GD04133. The sequence goes on from NZ_JAODZS010000021.1 coordinate 61,217, forward strand.
GAAGCTGACCGGATGCACATCGATACCCATAATGGTGTGATGCACGTTATAGATAGCGAAGAAGTTCAGTGAGGTCGGCATCTGTGCGTACAGCACGTAGAAGATAACGGCTTCCAGCATCAGAACAAACGCCACATACATCTTGTTCCGCTCAACACCTTTCAGTTTGAACGCTTCGCGGAAGAAGAAAAAGATAACCACGGCGGTAACGGCGAGTAACACATAGTTGGCAATGATAACGTTATGCAGTAACCATGCGCACAGGAAGACGGTTGCCACACTACCGGCGAGAACCACCAGCAGGCTGCCGAATTTCATTGGTTTGTGATCCGGCTCGGAACCGATATTGCTCACCATTTTCTGGCAGAAAAGGAAGACCGCCAGGGCGATCAGCAGGCCGATACCACAGATATTATAGGTGACGGTATAGCTGTATTTGTCCGCGATAACCGGTGCCAGTGACAGGGAAATCAGGGAGCCGATGTTGATCGACATATAGAACAGGGTAAATGCCCCGTCCAGACGCGGGTCTTTCGGCGGATAGCATTTTGCCAGCAGGCTGGCTGGGTTGGCTTTGAATAAGCCGTTACCGACAGCAATGGTACCCAGTGCGTAGAAGATCAGATCCGGGTGCATGATAGACAGGCCGGTCATAAAATAACCGACAGCCATCACGATGGCCCCTAAGATGATGGTCCGTTTGGTCCCGAGGACGTGGTCACCGACGTAACCACCGATAGAGATCAGACCGTATACCAGCGCGGCGAATGCCCCGAAGGTGATGAATGCCTGTTCCTGACTGAATCCCAGTTTCTGAACGAAGTAGACGGCCAGGATGCCTTGCACACCGTAATAGCCGAAGCGTTCCCACAGCTCCACGATAAAAATCATGAAGAATGGCTTGGGTTGGTTAAACAAACCAACCTGCGCGGGTTTACTCATGGTTTAATGCCTCTTATTAATAATTATTCATCACGCAAAAGCCTTCCCAGCATCGCGGAGGCAAAGCTAAAAGATAAACTCTTGCGTAAGGTTGAGTGTTTGCGTATTTGTCAGGGTATTTGCCAAAGGGCTCAGACTAATATATTGCCTGCTGAGCATCTCAAAGGCAGATCACACTTACTGCAATAATTAATATCATAATTGAAATAAAATTCATTAGATTGACATCAATAATTAGTCTGCAATGGTTTTATTGATGGTGATTTAAGCGGATTGGCGGTTATTTATTCTGTTGTCAGGAGGGAGGCGGAATTAAATATGACAAACTGTAACAGGTATTTTTTTTATGGATAACAATTCATTAACGCAATGTGTGTTAACGAATTGTTATGCTAAGAATGAAAGCGGATCAGGCAACAGCAGCAGCGGGGATATCACCGGTTTCGACAGTACGGAAATTGCGGCGGAAGTAAATCAGACCATGTCCTTCGTCGCGGACATCGATATTGCGGATCTCCGCCATAAAGATATTGTGTGTGCCGATTTCCTGCACCTGAGTGACCACACCTTCCAGACAGGCCAGAGAGCCATGCAGACAAGGTTGTCCCAGCGCTCCCGGCTGCCAGTGATCACCGGCAAAACGTGCATCCATACTCAGGCCGGTCATCCCGGCAAAATCACACGCCAGTGCCTGATGTTCATGGGTGAGCACATTGACACACAAACGTCCGTTGGTTCTGAACACCTCACTGAGCGCACTGCTGCGGTTGATGCACACCAGCAGGGTCGGCGGTGTATCCGTGACAGAGCAGACCGCAGTGGCGGTCAGCCCGCCGCGCCCGGCGTCGCCGTCGGTGGTGACGATATTGACGGCAGCGGAGAGTGTCGCCATTGCGTCGCGGAACAACAGACGCTGTGAATTATCCAAAGACATACCAACTCCCGGTGGGATAAAAAATGTGACGCAATTGTTGCTTATTTGCGAATGATATGCAGTCTAATCATAGCCGGGGAAAAATACAAGGGAGAGTCAGAAAATGCGGCTGCCGGAAGGACAGCCGCAGGCGGTGGTCAGCGGGGATTAACGGATCCCGCCGAAGCAGAGGTATTTGATTTCCAGATAGTCATCAATACCGTGGCGGGAGCCTTCACGACCGAGGCCGGATTGCTTGATACCGCCGAACGGTGCCACTTCCGTGGAAATAATCCCTTCATTAATACCGACCATCCCGGCTTCCAGGGCTTCCGCCACGCGGTAGGCCCGGCCGATATCGCGGGAGTAGAAATAAGCGGCGAGACCGAACTCACTGTTGTTTGCCGCGCGTATGGCCTCTTCTTCTTCCCGGAACCGTACCAGCGGTGCCAGCGGGCCGAAAGTCTCCTCGCGGGTTACCAGCATGTCCGATGTGACACCGGTCAGTACAGTCGGCTCAAAAAATAATCCGCCCTGTGCCGCCGGTTTACCACCGCTGAGAACCGTTGCGCCTTTGCTGACCGCATCCGCGATATGCTCACTGACTTTGCGGATAGCAGCCTCATTAATCAGCGGCCCCTGTTGTGCTTTTTCGTCGGTGTACGGCGCGACATGCAGGGCACTGACAGCTTCCGCCAGTTTCGCGGCAAAGGCATCATACACACCGTCCTGCACATAGAGACGGTTGGCACAGACACAGGTTTGTCCGCTGTTACGGAATTTGGCGGCCATGGCACCGGCAACCGCCGCATCCAAATCGGCATCATCAAATACAATAAACGGTGCGTTACCGCCCAGTTCGAGAGACAGTTTTTTAACGGTCTCCGCACTTTGTGCCATCAGCAGCTTGCCGACACGGGTGGAGCCGGTAAAGGATATTTTGCGCACGACCGGGCTGGTGGTCAGTTCGCCGCCGATAGCCGCCGCATCAAGGCCGGTGACAACATTAAACACCCCGGCCGGTATACCGGCCTGTTCACCGAGTGCAGCCAGCGCCAGGGCGGAAAGCGGGGTTTCCGCTGCCGGTTTCAGCACCATGGTACAGCCTGCCGCCAGTGCCGGAGCGGCTTTGCGGGTGATCATGGCATTCGGGAAGTTCCACGGCGTGATAGCACCGACCACCCCGATCGGCTGGCGGATAGTGGCGATCCGCTGTCCGCTCTGTGTCGCCGGAATGGTTTCGCCGTACACGCGCTTGCCTTCTTCGGCAAACCATTCGATAAAGCTTGCACCGTAGGCGATTTCCCCGCGTGATTCCGCCAGCGGTTTGCCCTGCTCCAGGCTCAGGAGTTGTGCCAGTTCCTCCTGATTCTCCATAACAAGATCAAACCAGCGGCGCAGGATCTGCGCACGGGCTTTGGCGGTCAGGGCGCGCCAGCCCGGCAGAGCATTTTCGGCTGCGGCAATGGCAAGCCGGGTTTCGTGTGCGCCGAGGTCGCTGACGCGGGTGATCAGCCCGCCGGTGGCCGGGTTGGTCACATCAAACGTGGCCTTATCCTGTGCATCGGTCCACTGGCCATTGATATAGCCGCCGGTGCGCAGCAGGGAAAAGGAAGGATCGGTTAACGATGAGGTGAACATAGAGAGCTCCGTTGCGTTTTCTCAAAAAAGTGATGAGGGCACTGAGATATCAGCAGAAGACCATTGATTTATTGTTAATATAGCGTTAATAAAAGGAGAGTCCTTTGGGTCTTTATGACTGATATGCTTTTTATTCTAACAGAGGATGTCTGATTGCGCATTTTCCCGATAAAATGGCGCCTTTTTTTGATAACGTCGATGTTTATGATGTGAGTACATCGCGGAGAAATTACCCATTATGCATGAATCATTACTTATCGCCCTTTTGCAGGCCCGTGAAGTGGTCCTCGGCTACTTTCGCCCGACCCTGAAAGCACACCAGCTGACAGAGCAGCAGTGGCGGATTATCCGCATACTGGCTAAGACCCCGTCACTCGATTTTCATCTCCTGGCACAGAAAAGCTGTATTCTGCGTCCCAGCCTGACCGGCATTCTGACACGGATGGAAAAAGCGGGCATTATTCATCGTCTCAAGCCCCTCAGTGATCAGCGCAAACTCTATCTTTCCCTGACTGACGAAGGCACGGCACTGTATCACCGTGTGCAGGCGGAAGTGGAGACCGGCTATCAGGCGCTGGAATTACAGTTTACGCCGGAGAAGGTGCGCCAGCTCTATGCGTTGCTGGATGACCTGGTGGCACTGCCGCAGCGCGACAACGAAGAAGAATAAAAAAATGCCGCTCAGATGAGCGGCGTTTTTACAGTGACAGACTTACTTCTTGCCGAGCAGATGCAGGAAGTGAATATGTTTTTCATACTGGTCAAGGATGTCATGAATAATCTGCTCCTTGTTCCAGCCCATAATGTCATAATCCTGTCCGCCCTCTTTCAGATGGATTTCCGCGCGGTAATAGCGGTGCTCCTCATCTTTTTCCTCGTCGGTCATCCCGGAAAGGGCAAAGGACGGCTGATTGTAATAGCGCAGGCGGGTTTCATAGATAAAGTTCATATCATCCCCCAGATCGACCTCAAAGGTGATCCGGTCATCACGGCTGCGGTCGATACGGCTCGGGGTGCTCTGTTTTTCCAGCTCCTGTGACACCATCTCCATCGCCTCTGACACCACTTCATCAATAAAGCGTTTGACCAGCGAACGTTTCGGAAAATACCCGATATTACGCAGGCGTCGCTGCCACGGGATCGGATTGCGGCTGGCGGTCGGTGCAATGGTCGCCAGCTGCTGGCTGTCGCGTTTGTGCACATCAATTCGCAGGGCTTTGATCAGTCCGTAAATCGAGAACAGCAGCACAACCGCAAACGGCAGGGCACTGGCGATAGTCACCGTCTGCAGGGCGGATAATCCGCCGGCCAGCAGCAGCGTGATCGCTACCACGCCCATCAATCCGGCCCAGAAGATCCGCTGCCAGACAGGCGTATGGGCATCCCCGCCGGAGGCCAGTGTGTCCACGACCATCGCGCCGGAGTCAGCAGAAGTGACGAAGAAGACAATCACCATCAGCATGGCAAAGAAAGAGAGCACTGTGGAGAACGGGAAATACTCAAGGAACTGGAACAGCGCCAGTGACACATCCTCTTTCACCACCGTGGCGAGTGCGGTGGCACCCTGATTTTTGATCAGATCAATAGCGGTGTTACCGAAGAAGGTCATCCACAGCAGGGTAAAGCCCGCCGGGACAAACAACACGCCGAAAACAAACTCACGGATGGTGCGCCCGCGTGAAATTCGCGCGATAAACATCCCGACAAACGGTGACCACGACAGCCACCAGCCCCAGTAAAGCAGGGTCCAGCCGCCCAGCCAGTCATCTGACTTCGGCTCATAGGCAAAGAGATTAAAAGTATTACTGACGATTTCAGAAAGATAACCGCCGGTGTTCTCAACAAAAGATTTCAGCAGCAGCACGGTCGGGCCTAACACACCAACCATAATCAGCAGCAGAACCGCCAGACCGAGGTTGAGCTCTGACAGAAAACGGATACCTTTATCCAGACCCGACACCACTGACAATGTTGCCAGTGAGGTGATGACCACAATCAGCACCACCTGAACGGTTTCTGTCTGCGGCAGGCCGAACAGATGATTCAGTCCGGCATTCACCTGTAACACACCGAAGCCGAGAGAGGTCGCGACCCCGAATACCGTACCGACCACGGCGAAAATATCCACCGCATGACCGGCTGCGCCGTAAATACGGTCACCGATAATCGGGTAGAGTGCGGAACGCAGTGTCAGCGGCAGGCCGTGGCGGTAGCTGAAAAATGCAAGGATCAGCGCCACAACCGCGTAAATAGCCCAGGCGTGTAACCCCCAGTGGAAGAAGGTCAGGCGCATGGCCTCTTTTGCCGCTTCAACCGTTTCCGGTGTACCGACAGGCGGGGAAAGATAGTGCATCACCGGTTCGGCGACACCAAAGAACATCAGCCCGATCCCCATACCGGCGGAGAACAGCATGGCGAACCAGGAAATATAGCTGTACGCCGGACGGGCGTGGTCAGGGCCGAGTTTAATATCACCGAAACGGGACAGCCCCATAAAGGTGACGCTCAGTAAAATCAGGGCGACGGCGAGAATATAGAACCAGCTGGCATTTTTAAACAGGCTGGTCTGAAGGGCTTTAAGGTGTATGTCCGCCGTCTGGGGAAACAGGGCGGCAAAGCCGACAATCAGAAGAATAACCAGGGCCGAAATATAAAAAACCGGCGGATTAATCTTCATTTTTTTTGCGGATTGTTCAGTGTCCTGATGACTCATGAATTATTCCTTTTATCAGTTGCAGATAACGCCGGCAGTAAAAAGGGGAGAACTGCATCAAAGCGTCAGATTTTCCTTCTGAAAACGGTACGCGGCTGCGTAGCGGCAAATAGAAACCCCGGCAAAATAGTGTCAGCGGGAGATCAGAAAAAACGGAGATGAATACAGGCTAAACCTGCGGGAAAAATGCGGTGATATCAGATTTTATTACCCCGGTTGGTGAAAAAAAGAGGATTATAGTGCCAAAAATGTCACTCTGCGGCAAGTCGCGGGGTATTTTTGCGGGAAAGAGAGATATTTTTCGCTGTGAATTTTATTTACGGGAACCGGCAAACTACCTGAAATAACACAATAAAAAAGCCGGAAACCATCATTGTTTCCGGCTGGCGGCTGTTTTACGGATTGGTACGGGATATTACCTGTTCCGGTTTACTGAGCATCCGCAGATTTTCCGCTGACATCCTGTTTCAGCTCATCAATTTTTTTATCAGCAGCGGCTTTGGCGTCATCCGCTTTTTGTTTCAGCTCTGCGGCTTTTTCTTCCGCGGCTTTTTTGGCGTCTTCACCTTTATCTTTGGCGTCAGCCAGCAGGGCATCGGCTTCTTTTTTCAGTTCATCCGCTTTGGCATCGGCACTGTCACGGATTTCTGCCGCTTTCTCTTTCGCGTCAGCCATCACCGCACCGGCTTTTTCTTTGGCATCACCGGCGGCGTCAGTGGCATCCTGTTGCAGTTCAGCGGCTTTCTGCTCAGTTTTATCCGCTGCGTCTTTGGCATCCTGCTTTATTTCATCCGCTTTCTGCTCTGCTGCGTCTTTAATCTGCGCGGCACCTTCCTGTGCTTTCTGCGCGGCAGGATCTGTTTTGCTGCTGTCGTCACAGCCGGTGGCCAGTGCGAATACCCCTGCAAGGATGAGTGAACTTAATAATGCTTTCTTCATGATTAACTCCTCTTCAGCAATACTGAGTAAAATAACCGGATAACATCGTGTCCGTGATTATTGATTATATAATAAAATCAGGCAGTCTGCTGATAGATATAATTTTCTGTCAGGGTTATCCCTTTCAGCATAGAATAATGAAGCGCCGGTTGTATAGCACCGGGGGGAAATTTATCAGTAACGTCCTAAAATAATATCCCGCAGTATAACAATATCCGGTAATATCAATACAGAACGTGGTTTTATACGCGTAACACAGTAATGTGTTTTATTTCAGTTGGTTATCGTCATTTGTCAGTGTAAGGAAATACCATGACATATTATCTTCTGGTTATCGTCAAATTTATCATCGGTTTTGTTATTGTGTTAACGCACATGAATATCTCAGGGAAAACCCAATTATCACAAATGACACCGGTTGATTTTATCGGCAACTTTGTACTGGGCGGCATTATCGGCGGGGTTATTTACAGTGATACCATTCCGCTGACGCAATATATTATTATTCTGCTGATGGGCGTGAGTTTTATCAGCATAATCAATTGGGTCAGCAAACATATCAGTGTATTGCGGGCGGTGACTATCGGTAACCCTATCCCCATTATTAAAAACGGGGCGTTTATCATGGACAGCATTCATGAGAAGCGCAATAAAATCGATATTCTGAATATCACCTCCCGCATGCATGCACAGGGGATCTATTCATACCGTGATGTGTACTATGCGCAGATAGAGCCGGACGGTCAGCTGACGGTGATTTGTGACCAGTCACAGATGCCGTCAGTCATTGTGATGAAAGACGGCGTGCCGCGCAAACATGAGCTGGAACAGATTGGTCATGATGAGGCGTGGCTGACAGACTGCCTGAAACAGCAGGGCATTGATGATCCTGAGACCGTGTTCCTGGCGGAGTTTTATAACGGCAGCCTCAATGTGGTGATGAAAGACGGGCGAATGACCGGCCATCACCGTGAACCCTCACAGCCGTAAGGTTATGGCACGATAACCACTTTTTCCGGGTATTTTTCACGGAATTCGTGTGCTTTCTGCCATTTATCGTCACAGATAATTTTGTCGATAACGGCAATTTCCGCGATCTTTAAAATCCCCTGCTGGCCGAATTTGCTGGAGTCGGCCAGGATGACTTTCTGTTTACTTTTTTCCAGCATTTTCCGTGCGATCATGCCTTCTTCGACACTTTTGACCAGAATGCCTTCATCACGCACGCCGCCTGCGCCGACAAAGGCAAAGTCGGCATAAATATGATCGATTTCATGCAGGGTTTTCGCGCCGAGATTGGCCCGGAATTCATGGCTGTATTCACCGCCCAGCACATACACTTTTGCCAGCGGGTTCTGCGAGGCGATTTTATCCGCGATAAGGGCGGAATTGGTAAAAACGGTAAATGCAATCGCCGGTAACTGCGCGGAAAACAGCAGGGTTGTCGAACAGGAATCGATATACAGTGTGTCATGCTCGGAAATCAGCCCGGCAGCATAGCGCGCGAGGGTCATTTTTTCCTCACGGTTCAGTTCCAGCCGCTGTTCGAAGCTGCCTTCGCTGACACTCTTTTTCTTCATCGCCCCGCCGTGAATTTTAATGATCTCACCTTCTTTCTCCAGAATGGAGAGGTCACGGCGGATCGTCTCAGAGGTGACATTCAGCGTATCAGCAAGATCCTGCACACTGACCTCGCCTTTCTGATTCAGCAGATCGAGGATATATTCCTTTCTTTTTATCGGATTCATGACCGTTCTCATCACACTCGTAAACATGAACAATATTAGCGCATTATGCACCGTTGCGAAATGCCGCCCTGTAATGCTGAAGTGCGGCAGCAACGCCATCTTCCCGGCAGTCAGCGGTAATGTATCCGGCGGCCTGCTTCAGTGCCGGTACGGCATTGCCCATTGCCACACGCAGATCCGCAGCGGCAAATAAAGAGAGATCGTTTTCCTGATCCCCGATGGCCATGATGGTTCCCGGCCGCAGAATACCGCACTCCGCCAGTATTTTCAGGGTACGTCCTTTGCTGACGGATGCCGGAACCAGTTCAAAATAGTGCTGGTCGGTAAAGAACGCGCTGATCTCCGCCGGTAATTGCGGGCGAAGGTTTTCAGCCCGTTGCCGCAGGGATACCGTTTCCCCGCACAGGGTGATTTTAATGATATCTGTCCGGCTGAAAATATCGTCTGTCGCAAGCGTTTGTATTGGCAGGCCGAATAATTCAGCTTCATGAATGGTGTATTCTGATATTTCCCCCGGCGGACAGAGCAGAGCATCCTCACCGAAGGCATGCCAGCCGGTGGTGAGCAGGTGCTGCAGTGCGGTTAACGCAGCCGGAGAGAGGGCAGTCCGGCTCAGAACGGCTTGTGTGCGGCAGTCATAAATCACCGCACCGTTACAGGCACCGATAGCCCGGAGTACCGGAAGCAGCCCGGCGCTGTCCGTCAGAGACAAAATTGCCCGCAGCGGGCGGGCAGAGCAGATCACAATATCTGTTTCCGGCGGCAGTGCCAGCAGCGCCCGGCGGTTGCCCTCTGAAATACGGTTATCCGGATGTAAAAGTGTGCCGTCGAGATCGATAGCCAGTGTGGTCATAAAAAGCCTCAGCGGGAGCGGTGCCCCCGCATTGGAAATACCATCAGTTATGATGAATAAAGGATTGGGTGACCTGCGCGGCTGCCTGACACACCACGTTATCAATTGCGGTGCCGACCACCAGAATATTCACCCCGGTTTCTTTAAACGCTTTGGCATTGGCGACGTTAATACCGCCTTCCGCCAGCGTCGGGACACTGACCGCACCGACCAACGCTTTCAGCCGGGCTTTAATCTGCTCCGGAATTTCACCCGCAGCCACACCCTCGTAGCTCATACCGGTCATCAGGCCGATCATATCCACGCCGATGGCTTCCATTTTCTTCGCCACTTCCGCGACCTCTTCCGGGGTTTCCGCCGGGATACCGAAGGTGTGCAGATCGTCAGGGTGGCCGATGTAAGCATCCACGGTCAGGCCGAAGCGGTGTGCAAGACTGACAATATCAGCCAGATCGTCAAAGGTGGATTTATGGGTGTGCAGGCCGTCCGCCCCGGCGCGGGCAATCTGCAAAATATCCTCTTCTGTTACCGGCACCGGGATGGTTTCGGTGAATCCGCCGGCGATCCCGACCGTAATAAAGACATCATCCGGGATCACATTGCGGATACCGTTGACGGCTTCCGCCATCTGCGCGGTGGAGATCTCATGGCGGATCTGCTCGGCGGCGTGCATGTTATTCACGCCACGATGTCCGCGTGCCAGCGCCAGCGCCGGATGGTTCGGCTCCAGCATTTTGACCCCGGCATCACACACTGCTTTCGCCAGTCGCGCATCATCACCGGTGATACCCGTGCTGAGCAGAGTCTGCCCGTTGTGCAGCGCAATCGCATTTCTGACTTTTGCCATCGCTTGTTCACGTTTTTTATTCATATCACCTATAAACATATCAACCTCTTATTACTTTTTTTGTGTTTTTGTATGACGGCACCCGAAGATGCCGTTTTCATAAAGCCCTGGTGTTGGCGTGTGATATTTTTCACACTTATTATTTGCTGTGTTGTCTTTGCATCAGCCTGCAGCTTTCACGGTTGTCACGGCACTGAAACGGTTGGCGATGACAGTAATGGCGCAGGTTAAAACCAGAATCACGGTCATGGTCAGCGCCATGTAAAGTGCGTTACTGGATAAGAACGGAGAGGCAAACGCCGGTACATACGCCACCCCTTTGACATTAAACATGCCGAGCATCATGCCGCCGATCCCGGCGGAGAGAATGGCACCGCCGAACACGATTTTGTTGGCAAACATGAAGGGATACGCTGATTCCACAAAGGTACCGAATCCCAGATTGATAAGCAGTCCCGGGGCGGCGACAGCGGCCTCACTGCGTTCACGCGGGGCAATGACGTTTGCCAGGTTAATTCCTGCTGCCACCATCACCAGCCCGACCATATCCACCGCGCCGAGGAAGCTGACACCGGTTTTTTCCATCTCAAGCAGCACCAGCGGCAGGATCACCGCGTGATACACACCGCCGAGGATCGCAGGCCAGATAACCAGACCCGCCAGCAGGCCTGCCAGTACCGGGCTGAAGGCGAGGGTGCTTTCCAGCGCCAGTTTGATGTAGTTACCGGCCAGCAGTGCCAGCGGACTGAGGAAGTAGAACATGATAAGACCGGCAGCCAGACCGGAAATCCCGCCTGCCACGATGTTGACGGTGGTCATCGGGAACTTCCAGCTGATGCACAGGGCAAACAGGTAACGGACAAAAATACCCGCCATAATCCCGCCTGCGATCCCGCCGATCAGCCCGCCCTCGACCGAGAGCACCCCGGCGACAACCCCGGAAACAATCGATACCTCATCCAGTTCAGAAACCTGTTTGGCGGCAATCACCGCCACAATCACCGGCAGCCCTTTGAGCAGCAGCTGGAAAATGGCATCCAGGCTTTCCAGTCCCGGGATGTGGCTCAGCGCCAGCACAATCGCCATAGCAATAAAGCCGGGCAGGGCGGGGATCATAATGCCGCGGATATTCATGCGTTTAAGCAGGCTCTTATCAGACGGCCCGCCGGTGCTGCCTGCACTGCCCAGAACCGGACGGAATTTAATCCCCCAGTGTTTGCACAGCGAGGAGATAAATGAAATCGCCCGGGTTCTGCTGGTGGTACCGGTGGTGCCGGAGGTGGCAATCACATTGGCACCGGCAGCGGCGATATGGGCCATCGAGGTACCGCCGGTACCGGCGATCGGCACTTTCTTTTCTGCCGCGGCCTGAAGTGCCAGGCGGTTGGCGTTATGCGGATCGCCGCTCATAATAATGATGCCGTCGATATCACCCTGTTCTATCAGCCGGGCAATCTGTTCATCACTGCTGCGTACCGCGTCATTCACTTCCGCCAGAGTGCCGGAGAAGGTAACGGCAGGCACGGCATCGGCGTCTGTCAGGGTGTAGACCGCAGCGGCGGTAGAGGGTTTGGCAACATCCATCGACGCCTGTGCTGCAATAAACTGCACTGCGGCAACAGACACACCGGCGGACTGACATTGCGTGTAGATCTCGCTCAGAAGTTTTTCAGGATCTGCACCACCGAGGTTGTACAGGTTCCCGCCACTACTGCCCAGTATGACAATTTTTTTCATAATCGGACCTCAGGGGGTTCAGGGTAAGTAACGACTTATTGTTGTTTTTTGTTGATATTGCGTTGGATAACAACGTAAATCAACACATCAAAATAGGATGCATTGTTTATGAAATAATCACTGAATTGATTCAACTCGGGGAAAATAGTGATGATGCATCCATTTGTTAGTGTGATTAGCTGGTTTTTTGGTAATTTTGTTATATTTAATTCCGTTTAATTATTAGCTAATTATTTTGCTTTATGTTGTTTTATGTGAGTTTGATCATAATTAATCGGACAGATCACACGGGAAAACCACATAAAACAAAAAAGCCACTCCGGGGAGTGGCTTTTGCTGAAAAGTAAAAAAACGGATCAGCCGGGCAGATTAACCAGCGAGTCGCGGGTGATATCACGGATGGTTTTTGCACCGGTCAGGGTCATTGCCACACGCATCTCTTTATCAATCAGATCCAGCAGGTTTTCGACCCCCGCCTGTCCCTGTGCCGCCAGGGCGTAAACAAAGGCACGGCCGAGCAGGACAGAATCCGCACCCAGCGCCAGCATCCGCACCACATCAAGGCCATTGCGGATCCCGGAATCGCTCAGAATCGTGATATCCGATTTTACCGCATCGGCAATGGCAGGCAGGGCGCGGGCAGTGGAAAGTACGCCGTCGAGCTGGCGGCCGCCGTGGTTGGAGACCACAATGCCGTCCGCGCCGAAACGCACTGCATCTTTCGCATCTTCCGGATCCAGAATCCCTTTGATAATCATCGGGCCTTCCCAGAACTCGCGGATCCACTCCAGGTCTTTCCAGGAAATGGACGGATCGAAGTTTGCTCCCAGCCAGCCGATATAATCTTCCAGTTTGGTCGGCGCGCCGCGATAGACCGAGATATTACCCAGATCATGCGGTTTGCCCAGCACGCCGACATCCAGCGCCCAGCGCGGGTGAACCATCGCCTGTAACACACGGCGCATGGCGGCATTCGGGCCGCTCATCCCGGAATGGGCATCACGGTAACGCGCTCCCGGCACCGGCATATCAACGGTAAAGACCAGCGTTTTGACCCCGGCGGCTTTGGCGCGCTCAAGGGCATTTTTCATAAAACCGCGATCGCGCAGCACATAGAGCTGGAACCACATCGGGCGCTCAATCGCCGGAGCAACTTCCTCAATCGGACACACGGATACTGTGGAGAGAGTAAACGGCACGCCTTTATTCGCCGCTGCTTTTGCCGCCTGCACTTCACCGCGACGGGCGTACATCCCGGTCAGTCCGACCGGTGCCAGGGCAACCGGCATTGCCAGTTTTTCCCCGAACAGTTCAGTTTCCAGACTAAGAGAAGACATATCGCGCAGCACCCGCTGACGCAGGGCGATATCCGCCAGATCCGCCGTATTGCGCTTCAGGGTATGCTCGGCATACGCCCCGCCGTCAATATAGTGAAACAGGAAGGGAGGCAGTCTGGATTCGGCAGCCGCCCGGTAGTCTGTTGAAGCGGAAATAATCATCTTAAATACCTGTATATGTATGTAACAAACTCAGCACTGTGCCCGGTTACAGGGTCAGTATCAGTGCCATCACGGCGGCAATCACGCCGTAGATAAACATCGGAACCACTGTCTTTTTGATAATTGACCCTTCGGCATTGGTAATACCGAGGATGGTGCAGACAGCGATAATATTATTCAGACACACCATGTTCCCCATGGCTCCGCCGACAGACTGGAGCGCGAGGGTTAAATTGACATTCAGTCCGGTGGTTTGCGCGATCGACTGCTGGATGCCGCCGAAGGTCAGGTTGGACACGGTATTGGAGCCGGAGAAGAACGAGCCGAGTGCGCCGAGGTAAGAGGCGAAGTAGATCCAGCTCTCACCGGTGGCACCCGCCAGAGAACGACCGATAATGTAAACCGGCGCATTTTCGCCGCCCTGCATCATCAGATTGACCATAATCAGCGCACCAAACAGGGCAATAAACGGTTTGTTGGTTTGCTGTGCGGTCTGCACAAACATGGTTTTTACCTGCGTCCGTTTCAGGCGGAACAGGAAAATACCGATAAGCACCACGAGGAAGAACGGGATCAGCGCCGGGACATACAGCGTTTTATAATCTGCCGCCGCCGGGGTGCCGAACACATTGCTCAGACGGACAATCAGTGCATCACTCAGCGTGATATGGCCGAGGAAACCCAGTGTGCCTTCCCAAATCACGTTAGTGCTGTTGAGCAGCCCTTTCAGGCCGAGCTGGTGGATGCGGGTAACAATCAGAATACCGATCAGCAGCAGGGTCGGGGTCATGGCTTTGATAACCTGCCCGAACGGGATCACTTTTTTCTCTGTTTTTTGTTCTGTGCGGGTCAGGCCGATACCGGCACGGGCAGTCACCACCGAGATCCCGAGGCCGATTGCCCCGCCGAGCAGCGCCGGGAACTCATAGTTCACCTGTGCCAGCAGCAGATACGGCACGGTACAAGCGAGCACACTGATCAGAATAAACACGATATTGCGGCGGATTTCCTGCCAACTGACAATAAAACGCAGCGCCAGCAGCGGGATCACAAAGGCAGCGACAAAGTGGATCAGCGCGGAGTAGTGGCTTATCTGATAAACACTCTCTTCATTCAGCCCGAGGTTGGCAAAACCAAACCAGGTTGGTGTACCGACAGCGCCGAACGAGACCGGCACGGAGTTCATTACCAGCGTCAGCAGGGCAACCCGCATGGCCGGGAAGCCGAGACCGACCAGGATTGGGGCGGCGATAGCGGCAGGTGTTCCGAACCCGCTTGCGCCCTCAATGGTAAAGGCGAATGCCCAGCCGATAATCATCAGCTGTGCCACCGGATTCGGGCTGATGTTTTCCAGCCAGTTGCGCACCACGTTTTCCGCACCGCTGACCTGCATCAGCGTATTGAGCATAATTGCCCCGGCAATGATGGTGATCGGTGTCAGCACAGAAATAAAGGCGGTGACAATATTGGCGCTCAGCAGCGTGAGATCTGTTTTAAACCAGAACAGCTGGATACAGAACACCACGGCGGCGGTGAAAGGTAATGCGACGTAAGAAGGGATACTGCGGCGTTTTGTCATCATCCAGATTAACATCACGATCGGTGCAAGACTGAAAAAAATAGCCATAAAGCCCTCTGACATTATTATTGTTTTAAAATTAATGTTGCATGCAGGATTCGTTAAATTTTCATTACGGAATTATTTTAATCACAACCAAAAAGAATTATCTATGCTGCATTTTCTTAACAATTCAATGCGGGCAGGAAATGACGAAAAAGGCAGAAAATCAGGTGAAGAAAGGAAATGAAAAAATGTTATTTATCAGTAAATTAATAGGTTAATTTGTATGATGAAAGGACGGGGTCACATTAATTAGGCCATTACGGTCAATAGAGAAATTCCAAAAGTCGACTAATCCGTTGTCACGAACAGATAACAAATCTGAATCTGTCAGCCGAAATAGGGACGGATTGCCTGATATGACTGCTGGATATGGTCGATCAGCAGGCGGATTTTTACCGGCAGATGGCGGGTGTACGGATACACGGCATATACGCCGAGTTTTTTACCGCTGTAACCCGGCAGAACTTCGGTCAGCAATCCGGCCTCCAGATCTTCATGCACCATACAGCGCGGCACCATGGCGATACCGTGACCGCTGAGCAGCGCTTTGCGGATGGCGCGGGCATTATTGAACGCGATATTACCGCTCACCTGCAATTCATAGATTTCACCGGTGTCCGGGCGGCGCATCAGCCAGTTTGAGGTCCCGCTCTGCTGATAGGTGTAGGTGAGGCAGTTGTGTGTCAGTAAATCTTCCGGATTCTGCGGCGCGGGGTGTTTTTCCAGATAACGGGGGGAGGCGAGGATCACCCAGTGTGAATCAATCAGCGGGCGGGCTATCAGGCTGGAGTCACTCATCATACCGGTGCGGATAGCCAGATCAATCCGTTCATTCACCAGGTCAACAAACCGGTTCTCCAGATGCATTTCCACTTTCACATTCGGGTATTTTTCACAGAATTCTGCCACACTCTCGCTGAGAACCAGCTCTCCGGAGATAGTGGGTACTGACATACGGATAAGCCCGGTCAGCTCATCACTGTTGGCACTGACTGCCTGTAATGCGCTGTGAACCTGGCCGGTAAGGGATTTGGCATGCTGATACAACACGCGGCCATTTTCCGTGACAGAGAGACTGCGGGTGGTACGGTACAGCAGACGGGCACCGAGGGCTTTTTCCAGACGTCCTACCCGCTTGCTGAGCACGGAGCCGGTGATACCGGCCATTTCCGCCGCTTTACTGAAGGAGCCGCAATCCACAATCAGCGCAAATAAAATCAGATCATTGGCGTACTCGTGGGCGGGCAGCATGGTAAAACCTCCGGCGGTGAATGAAATAATAAACAGCATTCACTATATCAAAATCTGTGTAACAGTGATAATCACGCCGGAGACAGACAGGTTAAATCGGATACACCATGTGATCAAAGGCAAACACGGTGGCCGGGAAAATTGCCTGACACTCGCGAAGTAAGCGCTCACAATCTTCTTCACTGTAGCGTCCGCTGAAATGGGTGGCGATCAGCGTACCGACGCCCGCATCCCGCGCCAGCATTGCAGTCTGCACGGTGGAAGAGTGTCCGCGGCTGTTGGCTTTTTCAGACATCGTACCGTCGAGCGTCGCTTCCAGCACAATCACATCGGCATCCTGCGCCAGTTTCAGCGCATTTTCGCACGGTGCGGTATCACCAAAAATCACCAGATGACGTCCGCGCTGCGGCTCGCCGAGGTAATCTGCCCCGCAGATCACCCGGCCATCATCCAGTGTCACTTCGCCACCCTGTTTCAGGGTCTGCATCCACGGGCCGCCCGGTACGCCTTCCGCTTTCAGGCGCAGTGCATCCAGCGCGCCGGGTTTATCATGCTCTTCAATCCGGTAACCGTAGCTGATCACCGGATGCTCAAGTGAGTAAGCGCTTACTTTCAGTTGCCCGTCATCGTAAATCACGCCTTCTTCATCTATCTCAATGATCGCCAGCGGAAAGGTCAGATACGAGCCGCTGATCGTCAGTGCCGTTTCAACAAACTGCGCCAGCCCCTGCGGGCCAAAGAGAGTAAGTGGTTCCTCACATCCGCCCATAGAGCGGCTGCATAACAGGCCGGGCAGGCCGAAAATATGGTCGCCGTGCAGATGGGTGATAAAGATTTTTTCCAGTTTCGGGATTTTGACCGGACTTTTCAGAATCTGATGCTGAGTGCCTTCGCCGCAGTCAAACATCCACAGGCCGCGCTGTAATGATTTGAGATCCAGCACCAGACTGCTGACGTTGCGGTTGTTTGACGGAACACCGGCACCGGTGCCCAGAAAAATTAACTCCATGTTGTTCCCTGTATTGCAATTGCCGCCGCGCGGAGGCCGGTATTAGGGAATACGGCGCAGTTGCGGCGAGCGGGTCATATTTTCCGGTAAGATTAACGGTTCTTCCGCCAGCGGTAAACTCAGACGGGTTTTGCCGGTGATGATGGTGACGCCGGCAGACTGCCAGGACTCTGCCGCCAGTTGTGTGCAGTACAGGCCATCCTGCGGGTTGATACTGAAAGGCGTGCCGAGCCTGGCGAGGGCATAATCACGCGCGCGCCGGTGATTTTCACCGTCCGCCTGTACGGCATACCAGGTAACCTGCCCGTCTTTGGCGTGCTGAATAAAGAAATCAAGGGGATCGCGGTTCACACCGCTGATACCGCCCGGATGTTCCTGCGGGGTGGCGTGAATGACATAAGTGCCTTCCGGTGTGATATCAACAACACCGACATGGCTGAAACCGCTGTTATCGATACTTCTGACAATGTCACTGATGGCTTCGCCGCCGTCACGGAAAATCAGGTCACCGCTCTGAATGCCGGGCGGAGGGATTGCCGCAGACAGAGGCAGCGCGGCTGCCAGCAGCGCCGGGAGCAGAAGCCCGGCGCGGAGTGCGGCTTTCATCAGCGCAGGATAATTTTCCAGTCGCCGCCGTCTTCCTTTGTCAGCAGGAAACGCTCATCTTTCTGTTTGCCGTCTTTGAAATTGACCGTCAGAACCACGGTTGCACGTTTATTGTTTTCATCAATATCGACGGATTTCACTTCGGTGCTTTCCACGCCGCCGTTACCTTCAATACGGCGCGCCATATCGCCGACAATCATCTGCACTTTGCCTTTGATTTCCATCTCATTTTTCTGTTTATCTTTTTCCGGGATGGCGAGCAGATCATATGCTTTATCCGCATCTTTTTTCTCAACAGCACTGTAGAACTGTTTAACGACATCCTGCGGGGAATCACTGCCGCAGGCGGTCAGCATCATACTGCCGGCCAGCAGCATCAGGGAGAGAGCGATTTTTTTAAACATAGTTTTTCCTTTAAAAGACAACCGGTGTTTTTATTATTTTCTGATGCAAATACCGGCAGTATACGGACATCCGGCGGCTTGGCAATCCTGTCTGTAACGCCGATGGCGGATTCAGGGAAAAATTGTGTTTTTGTTGTGTTATTTTGTTAATTTTTAGTGATGAATTTCAATAGATTGAACAGAAAAAATTATCATTAAGGTGTTTCGCAGAATATGCATTTAATCAGATATACTAATGTTAGTTATTGCGTATTTTTAATATAAAATCGGAGATTGTTTGGTTGTGTATTTCTCTGAAATAAACACGTCTCTTAATTAATATATTATAGTGATGAGGGAGTTTAATAAATCTGCATCCTCTGTTTTTAAGGTTATCAATAAGGAGGGAGTTTTCTGGTAACAGACTAAATCCTGCCGCAGATGCAATAAAATCAGAAATAGTATATTCAGATGGTATAGTGATTGACAGATGATCATTTAATGCTATTTTAAACGTTGATAAAAACTCGTTTAATATATGTTCATGAATTTATTTTTTTATTTTTATGAGTCTTTCATTCATCACCAAAGCAGAAAGTGAAGTATATTTCTTTAACAGGCTATCATGAGCAATAATACCTGCTTCTTCCGGCTTAAGATCAAGATGGTGAATATCGTCATTATCTGTACTGCAGTCTGAAGAGATAACAATGTCTGTGTTTTTTCCGGAGATTTCATGTTTAATATCAATGTGTTCAGGGGATTCGAACGACAAGCTGATATCCGGGTTTGCC
Source organism: Morganella sp. GD04133 (assembly GCF_029835375.1). Classification (NCBI taxonomy): domain Bacteria; kingdom Pseudomonadati; phylum Pseudomonadota; class Gammaproteobacteria; order Enterobacterales; family Morganellaceae; genus Morganella; species Morganella sp. GD04133. Next base: position 80,716 of record NZ_JAODZS010000021.1, read on the forward strand.
TTACAGAATGATATTATTTTATCTTTCAGTGGCGGGTAACAAAGACTGTCCGTTTTAATAGTAAGCGAGTTATTGTTTTTTTTCTTTCCGGATAAACTATCTGAAATATGTTTTATCCGAATATAATAGGGCAGTAGTTGCTGATAAAGATCCCTTCCGGCAAGAGTTAATGATGATTTTTGCCCTGACCGTTTAATTAATAAAATACCGGTTTTACATTCAAGATCACGAATGCCGTGGCTAAGCGCCGATGGCGTCAGATTAAGTTTTTCTGCAGCTTCAGCCAGGCTGGAATTTTCAGCAACAGAAAAAAATTGAATGAGCTGTCTTGATAAAAACATAAAAGTAACCTATGTGTATATATTGGCTTTCGCTCAGTGAGTAATACTCTTTTTGTGTTATTAAAGAAAACCATACCATGTTGAGCATTGTTTTTTTTACCAAAAAAAAGTAACAAATTGGAACTATCATCAATAAAACTATATCTTTACTTATATTTACAGTGAATGAATTGCGGTAAATTATAAGTAAGGCTAATGTTAATGATGCTTTAGTTAAGGTGTGTATGACATAAGTTATGATGCTGATAATCACATGAAAGCGTGATTATCTCCGGAGAGTTAAAAAAAATTCAGCAGACCATGAAAAAAAACACTTGGTATCAGGCGTGAAATTATCGTTACAAACAAAGACAGGTAACAGTTCATGGTTTTATAAACCTGAAATATTTTCGGGGCCGGGTATGACAGGATGTATTGCCTGCTCAGTTTCTGAGAAAACAGGAGTTAACGGAGAATAAGTGATGCAGACATTGGCGGCGATACTGAAAAAAGTAAGTGACGAAGGTGATAATACCGCACAAACATTATGTGATTTAATGCCACTATCCTATGCTGAAATTTATGAAAAGTATCATGATGTTATTTCAGATGATGAAGCAAGAATACTTTTTCAGCAAACGCAGAGACAAAAGAAAAAAAATCGATTTACTGATGCGCAAGTAACAGCACACAATAATCCGCAGATAAAAAATATACCCTGCCTGTATACCGGACAATCACCGGAACTCCGTTATGGGAATGACTTTATTCCTGACAGAATTTCAGAGTATGCTGAACCGGGCATGGTTTCTTCTATGTTTTCACCGGCCGCGTATCTGACGGAGTTATACCGGGAAGCAAGAGAGTTGCATAAGCAAGAGTCAAAATATCATCTCGACAAACGCCGCCCTGACCTGCAGGCATTGTCTCTTTCTCAGAAGAATCTTAATGATGAGATTTCAACGCTGGAACTTTCAAATGACGTTTTGTTTACGGCGCTTAAGGGGCGCGGAGATGAGCAATCTGTATTGCAACGTTTGTCTGAAAAATATCAATCAATAAATCTTCCCTATCACGAGCCATTTCAGATCATAAAAAAAGTATCAGAGCTGAAAAAAATATTTCCGATAGTCAATAAATACCCGTCCATAATTAATAATAAAAAAACAGATAAGACATGGATAAAGACGATTTATTGTAATTTCTCTCCTGCACTTTTAGCTATGTTAAAAGAAATATATACAAATATTAAATCTGCTAAGGGTGATAAACTGGATGAACTGATATAAAAAATATATCACAGATGATATCTCATATTTATATTCTTTAAAAGATGTGATGAATTATTTTGAGCTGACAAGTAAAAAATTCAGTATCCTGACAGAATTTTTTGAAATAAAAGATGATGCCAATCAGAAGAATATAGAAGAGTATAAAAAAAATATTTTAAAACTAAGAAGTGTTGTCAGCCTGTATAAGGCATCTGAATTACCACTTGAGACTATTATTTTTATTCTCAAATCATTTAATTGCAAGCTTGCAGATGAAAAAGCCGTTAATGTAATAGTAAACCTTAAGTTAGTCAGGGAGCGCTATCAGTTACGGGATGATGATATTGCGGTGTTGCTGGGCGGGGATATTGTTAAGAATGGAACTAACACGGATATCTCTCAGTTTGACCGAATTTTTAATAATCCCCCTCTGGGGGGGGCGGTATTTAAAGATGATAATACTGCACTGAATTTATTTACGGCGAATTACCCGGATAATAGCCATGAGCGATTTATTATCAACTGCCTGAAAAGGTCGCTTGGTGTGAATGAATCACTACTGGCTGAATTGTGTGAGCTTATCTATGGTAAAAAACAAAATGTCATATGCAACATAGAATTTTTATCATTATGCTACAGAACGATATTAATAGCCAGAATAAATCATATCCCTGCTAATGAACTTATTATGTTGTTTTGTCTTCTTCCTGATGAATTTAAGAGTGATATTCAAACCTATAAGTCATCAGATGAAATTTATGATTTATTATATCAGGTCAGCTACTACACGGCCTGGTTTGCTGAAAATAAATTATCCATATCAATGTGTTACCTTCTATTACGTAATAGTGATGAAATTGTTGTGTCACAGGGTGTTAATGATGTTATTTCTGAAATAAAGAATGGGCTAAATAAAAATGATTTTAATGATGAACCATCAAATATTAATGAGCTGATAACAAAAATATCACCTGCGCTATCATCTGTGTTAGATATCCGTTCCGTGAATGCAATAGAATCGGTTTTACAGTGGATGAACATATTAAAACCTGAAGGGATTGATATTAAAACACTGTTTTCTGACATTTGTGATAAGGGAAAAACGCCTGAGGAAAAAGACAATAAAACTGTCATTTATATGATTAAGATGTCGGTGATGATCAATATGATAGCCATAGATGATAGCCTGTTATCGTTATGGGTAAAAAACCCGACTCGCCTTGATGTGTCTCCTGAGATAATTAACTATAAATTTTCAACAATTAAAATAATGATAGATGCAAATGCTGTCATTAAGCGTACAGGCGAAAAATCAGATCTGGTTATCAGTGAGCTGGATAAGGGTAAATTATCCTATAAAACAATAGCGGATGTATTCAGCCAGGATAATAAAATTGTACAGCAGGCATTTAAGTATTTTGATAAAACGGAAAGCATCAGCGATTATCGTTCATTAACTGATGTGGGAATGGTATTAGATTTGTTTTCAGAAACGAAGATATCTCCCGATGATTTTACCAAGCTATTTGGAAATATTACCGGAAGTAAAGATTATACCTATTATTACAGCCTCAGTAAAATAGCAGAATCGATATCAGAGCAGGACAAGCTTACTGACTTAAAAGGAATGATTAATAAGCTAAGAAGCCAGGCACTCTGTTCGCTGTATATTATTGAACAATTACGTGATTCAGGCTATGGAAATGATAATGCCACAGTGTATAATAATTTATTAATTGATGCTGAAATTTCTGAAAAGATAAAAACAACTAAAATAGCAGAAGCGATTGCCAGTATTCAGTTATATATAAATAATTGTTTAAATAATATCGAAAAAGAAATTCAGGATTCAGTAAAAACCCGTCCGTTTTTCCGTAACTGGGAGGAATATAATCGCCGCTACAGTACGTGGGCTGGGCTCTCAATGCTGGTATATTACCCTGAAAACTATATCGATCCGGTTATCCGTACCGGAAAAACGGCAATGATGGATAATTTACAGCAACGGATAAGTCAGGAAGGTATTGAAAGAGAGGCGATTGATGATGCTTTCCGGACCTATCTGACTGAATTTGACCTGGTCGCTAATCTGAATGTAATTAGTGCTTATCATAATGAATTTGATATAAAAAAAGGAAAAACCTTTTTTATCGGTAACTCATATCTGAATAGTGATTTCTATTATTGGCGTAGTCTTAATCATGAAATGATAAAGGAAGAAAATAGCGAGCTTAGTATACCGGCATCTTCATGGACTGAATGGAAAAAAATTGAGTGCAGTGTTAGTCCCTACGGACGTATGCTAAGAGCAGTCACTTTTAATGGCAGGATGTATCTTATCTGGCTGGAATATTCTGAGTCTAAGAATAATCAATCAGATGACAAAACAATTAATGTAAAAACCAGCATAAATTTTTCTTATCTTCGTTATGATGGTTTATGGTCTGTACAGTATTCTATTGATTTATCTCAGTATCAGAGCCAATTAAGTGAGGCGGGTATAGAATTTAATTCTGATGTAATTACAGGATTCTATTGCTCGTCATATATAGATAATGATGAAATTCTGGTTATATTATACAATAAAGAAAATGCTGGAAAATTTGTTTTTACAGTTAAATATGACTTTTCATTAGACATTAAATCTAAAGAAGACGCTAATTCAATATATCAGGAGTTAAAAGAATATTTAGAAGATAAGGGGGGTGATAAAAAACCCATTATTAATGTCATATCACGAAATAAGGTGACGTTTTACAGGGATGAGTCTAAGAATATATACGATAAATTAGAAGGAACGTACAGCCTTTACTCTGACTTTATTGATAATACAAATATAGCGTTGGATGCTGAAGCAAAAAATATAAGTCAACATTAACATTCGGTCTCTGTTTTAATGTTAATGGAACCATTAGTGATCCTGATAAGTATAAATCGTGGTCAAAACTGTGCTTTGGTTATTCATGGTATGACCATGATATTGATTATAATATTATTACGCTAAAAACTAAATTTCCCTATCAGGGCAGTTATATTGATTCTGTTGTATTTCTTTTTGATATAACAGATGGTAGCTATGCATTATTTTTTTATGATTCTAAACATGATGATGTATTAAATTTAGGCCCTGATTATTTCACTAAAATATATATAGTAACTCAAGATGCAGGAAAGGAATCTGTAGTAGTTGATGTAACAAAAATGCAGGAAGGTTCATTTAAATTAAAAGATGACGGAAGGCTGTACTCTATATTAAAAGATGGTTCTTCTTATGGGGCTCATATCTATTTTTACCTTGAGTATATTAAAAGAAGCTTATCTCCGTTTCTGCGTAATGCGCCAGTGTTGAATAAATTTATTTTAGCTATAAGCTCTTCGTCAGAGGACGGTGAAGTATATGAAGAGAGTGAATGGTCTGAATCAAGAGAAATAATCAATGATAATCAGATTTTTTTTAGATCAAAAGGGAATGGCATAGATTTTGAGATTAATTATGATAGTATTGATAAGTATATTGGTAAGAATGTTGATGTTGTATTTAAAGCTTATCACAAAAAAAATATATTATTCTTGATTAAATATGTATATAGGATTGATGTTTTTGATATTAAGAAAAGCTTAATGACATTGAATTATCATCCGTCTGGTGCCCAATATCTTAAATTTCCTGACAGTAAGAATACAGTTGTCAGATTAAATACATTATTTTCCAAGATGATTATATCGAAAGCAAATAAAGGGATTGATTATGTATTGACACTTAATAATCAGCAGTTAGTTGAACCTGATATTACGGGTAAATATAGTGAAGGTTTAGTTCTGATGGACTTTAACGGTGCTAATGCACTCTATTTTTGGGAGTTGTTCTATTATGCACCCATGATGATTGCGGATATTTTACTTCAGCATCAAAATTATAATGAAGCTGAACGCTGGTTACAGTATATCTTTAATCCCGCTGGCTATATCGAGAATGATATATATACAGATCGGTACTGGAATGTCAGACCGCTTGCGGAGGATGAGCAATGGAATGAGTCGCTGCCGGATGATACCAACCCTGATGCAATAGCACTGGCTGACCCGATGCATTATAAAATGGCCACCTTTATGAAGACGCTGGAGCTGCTTATTGCCAGAGGGGATAAGGCGTATCGTGAACTGGAGCGGGATTCGCTGAATGAAGCGAAATCCTGGTATATACAGGCACTATCGCTGCTCGGAAAAGAACCGGTTACATTGCTGAATAAAGACTGGTCTTCACCCAAGTTGGCTGATGCAGCAGATAAAACAATCCAGTCAATAATACAACATTTATTAATGCGGATAAATACCCCCGGCGATTCATCTGCTATTTCCGTAAATAGTGCAAATACGCTGACTAACGTGTTTAAACCACAGTTGAATGAGAAACTAATCTCCCTCAGAGATACTATAAATCAGCGACTTTTTAATTTACGCAACGGACTGTCTATTAATGGTCAGCGCCTTTATTTACCAATATTTTCATCACCGGCATCCCCGCGGAATATGCTGGAGTCACAGGTCAATAATATAAATAGTGAAAAAACACTTATAAATAAAAAACCGGCCCTGTTAAAAAGGCCGGTTTTGTCATTCTGTATGAATTATCAGAAACGGTAACGGATACCCGGGTTGCCGCTGTAAGGCGTCTCCACATGGCTGCCTTTGGCATAGTTGAACTCTGCATAGGCTGACCACGGGTTATTCATCTGTGCTGTCAGACCCGCGCCGTATTTACCGACGGCTCCGGATATATCGTTGCTGAATGATTCCGTGTCGTTAATCACCACGTCATTGTTCTAATGGGTAATAAAATAATGAAACAGCCGGTAAATGCTGACTGCCGGTGATAATTGGGTATACAACCTGCTCACAGAAAAGTACCACTCAGGCAGGTAAGTATCTGCGCATATTGGTTGTAATGAGGCGGTGATATAAGCGGAACAGGTTATTAAAAAAAAAGCCCATGAAACATGGGCAAACAGAGATGAATATAATTCAGCAGTATAGGGTGCAATGAAGTAATAATTCCGTTTTTTATTTCAGTATGTCCACCTTAAAAGGTTTCCCAGTCATCATCGGCATTATCTGCTGATTTTTTAAGCGCGGGACGCTGTAATGGCACCATAATGCTGGTTTTCGTGCCGGCCTTCAGTTCTCTGCCCTGTATATGAAATACAGATACGGCCTGAGTCAGTCTGCTTGCCTGCTCTTCAAGTGACGCAGCCGCTGCGGCTGATTGCTCAACTAATGCCGCATTCTGCTGGGTGACTCTGTCCATTTCTGTCACCGCCACACCAATCTGGTCAATCCCGCGGCTTTGTTCATCCGAGGCGGAGGCTATCTCACTCATAATATCGGTGACGCGGGTGACGGCGCTGACAATTTCATTCATCGTTTCACCGGCACGCTCAACCAGTACCGCACCGGTATCGACTCTGCCGACCGAATCCTCGATCAGGGTTTTGATTTCCCGGGCAGCCTGCGCACTGCGCTGAGCCAGGTTACGCACCTCACCGGCGACAACCGCAAATCCGCGCCCCTGTTCACCGGCACGGGCGGCTTCCACGGCGGCATTCAGCGCCAGAATATTGGTCTGGAAGGCGATACCGTCGATCACACTGATGATATCGGCAATTTTCTTCGAGCTGTCGCCGATGCCGCGCATGGTATCCACAACATCATCCACCACTTTCCCGCCGCGCTCTGCGGTCTCGGAGGCGGTTAACGCCAGCTGACTGGCCTGACGGGCATTATCGGCATTCTGACGCACAGTGGCGGTCAGCTCTTCCATGCTGGCAGCAGTTTCCTCAAGAGATGCAGCCTGCTGTTCAGTCCGTGAAGAGAGATCGTTATTACCGGCAGCGATCTCACTGGCGCCGCTGTAAATAGCATTGGCACCATCACGGACATCACCGACTGTTCCGGCCAGTTCATGCTGCATATGACGCAGTGTATCCGCCAGTTTATTCACCTCATCACAGCCCGTGATATCAATGGTTTTGCTCAGATCACCTTTAGCAATAGATTGAATATCCGATACTATTCTGTTTAATGGTGTAATAATGATTTTACGAATGCCAAACCAAACACAAGAAATAATAATTAGCACAGTGATTAGAATAGATATGACGGTGAATAGTATATTATCATAGCTGGTACCTGAATTTTGGTTGAATTCAGTGTAGTAATTTAAATATTTTGCATTATATTCATTGTATTGTTTTTCAAAAGCATCTTCAATATCCTGAGTTGGTTGTTCAGCAAACTCAGCACTCATGTCATTGCGCAGGAATTTTATTAAATCTGATTGTGCATTGTAATAGTTGTTAAATGTAACGGTTAAATCATCGTCATTCGTATTCTTTATTTTTGAATCAATAGACTTATATTCGTTGAATGATTTTTTTGATTGCTCAAGTTTTTTTTCTGACAATACTAATAATTCATTCCCTAAATCTTTTTGGTTTGCATAAGCAATGTATTTTTGTGCTCTGTTGATTTCAAACCTTGATCTTATTAATGAGACCCATGCATCATCGAGGGAGATGACTTTTTTCGTTTCATAATCCAGCTGTGTGGCCTGATTTTTTTGATTATTTGCATAATTTAAGAACAATACCCCGGATATTATCTGTAATAAAAGGAGCGAAATTAAAACAAAAACTAAGGAGACGGATATTTTTAGCTTTCCAATCACAGTGATACCTTATTGTTGTATTGCAGGTGCCATTAAAGTCATTTATTTTTATTTGACAGTACGAACACTGCCATAAAAATAGCATCTGACATGTTAACATTATTTGATCAATATATTATATTCTGATAAGTGTGCATTTATGTGCTTTTATCTTTCGTTTTTACGGTGCATAAAAAAATTTCGCGGAAGGGGATCAGGACGTGTGAGAGAACACCGGGACAGGTTTTAAAAAAAAAGCCCATGAAGTATGGGCAAAAGAGGTAAACCTAATTCAGCAGCATCTGGTGCAATGAAGTAAGAATTTCGTTTTTTTATTTCAGTATGTACACCTTAAAAGGTTTCCCAGTCGTCATCGGGATTATCTGTTGGCTTTTTAGGGGCAGGGGAGTGCAGCGGTATGATAGTGCCGGTTTTGGCGGCAGCCGTCACTTTTCCGGCCTGTATATGAAATACTGATACGGCCTGAGTCAGTTTGCCAGCCTGATCTTCAAGTGATGCAGCCGCTGCGGCAGATTGCTCAACTAACGCCGCATTCTGCTGGGTGACTTTGTCCATTTCTGTTACCGCCACACCAAT